>NZ_JACHIA010000028.1 GCF_014202995.1 Longimicrobium terrae | reverse complement strand
TCACAACGCCTGCATCTTGATCAACAGGCAGCTAGGACGACAGCCGCTCGCTTTTGCCGATCTGCTCGGCTGGTGAGAAACTCACACCAAGCGTTGAAGTCGCGGCAACAACGGCGCGAAGTCCACCTTCGTGGACTGTGGGAGCGGCTTTGGCGTGGTTCGACCAGCCGCGGTGCGTCCGCCAATACAGGAGCGAATGAATTCGCCGCTGGAAAAGCACGAAGTCCACCTTCGTGGACTGTGGCGGAAAGTGTCGCGCGTGCGGCGTCGTTTGGCGTGGGCGCAGGCGAAGGCTGAGCATCCGCAGCGAAGGCGCAGCTACCGAGCGGAGACGGCGGACGGTGCCACTGGCAGGCGCCCGCGCTGAGTTCATCCGCGTTTTTTGGAGGGGACACCTTTCGGGTTTCGCGGACGATGGATCGCGGTGCACGCGGCTGTTCATCATCCACTCCACACGTCACACGCCATCCGCCGCACGGATCGTCGCGCATACGGCACCGAAGCCGGCCGCCACACCACCTGCCGCGCGTCTGTTTGCGGAATCGGCGGACGCACAAAACCGCGCGTCACAAGGGAGGGATCAGGGGCTCGCGACCAGGTGATCGTACAGGCCGGACGCGCCTCGGTGGCCGAGTTTGCGGGCCGCCATCCGGTGCGCCGCCTGCACCGCATCCTCCAGGCACAGCCCGGAGAGCAGGCCGCAGAAGCAGGTAATCCCCCACACATCTCCCGCCCCGGTTGGATCGCCCGTCACCGGAGAAGAGGGATGATCTACGAACGACAGCCCCGCGCGCTCGGAGCCGCGCTCGCCAGGCCAGGAAGTCGGGTCCGCGGAAAACCCCAGGCGCCGCCCCGACGCGGCGCCGTGCTCGCCGAGCGTGATGAGCGCCAACCCGGGTCCGGCATCCAGCACCCGCCCGGCGCGCCGCTCCCGGCTTTCCCCCGCCCCGCCGATCTCGCCCAGTTCCTCTTCGTTCAACTGCACCGCATCAAAACACGCCACCCACCGCTCCCATTCCGGCAGCTTGCACCGCTGGCGCACGCCGTTGCCCGGCGGTGTGAGAAACAGCGAATGCAGGTCGCAGTAGATGGGCCCGTCGAACGCGGCGCGAAGCTGCTCGGCCACTTCCAGGCTGAGTTCGGAACCGGAAAAGTAGTTGACGTACAGCGCGTCCAGCCCGGCCACGCGGGGCGCAAGATCCTCCCACGTCCATCCGCCCACGCCGCCGATCTGCACCTCGTCGCGGTTGGCGGCGTCGATGTAGTGGAGTTCGACGCGGTTGTTGCGCTCGGGGACGATGAAGACGCCGGGACCGGCCGACACGCCGGGAAGGCTGGCCATCAGCCGGCGCGCCTCGTCCTCCAGGTCGTGCCCGACGCGGGCCAGCGGAACGATCTCCCAGCCCCGGGGACGCGCGGCGGCCGCGGCGGACAGCGAGTACACCATTCCGCCCCACGTCTCGAACGGGCGGCCGGTTTCGCGGTCCGAGAGGGTCCAGATGGTATCCCAGACGAAGGTGCCGAGAACTCCGAGGCGCATCAAAAGAAGTGCGTTAGTGCTGTGTGCGTGAGTGCGTTAGTGCGAAACGGCGGTGCGAAAGTGCGGGAGTACGAAGGTACGAGAGTGCGGGGCTCAAGCATGGCTCGCGGGGGCCCTCACCCCGCGAGCTCCGCGCGACGACCCTCTCCCACAAACAGCGTGGGAGAGGGAGCACACACCAGGCCGGTGCGGGGCCGGCAAGTACCTTTTCCGGGCGCTACTCGAGGAGGGTGAGGATTTCTTCGAGTTCGGCGCGCAGGGAGCGGACGAAGGAGCGCTCCAGCGCGCGCGCGGCTTCCTGCGACGCGGCACCCTCCTGGCGCAACTCGTCGATGCGCTTGCGGGCGCCCTCCAGCGTGTACCGCTCGTCGTGCACCAGGTGGCGGATCAGCGCGATCAGCTCCAGATCGCGCGCGCGGTACACGCGGTTGCCGGAGCGGTTCTTGGGCGGCGACAGCGCGGGAAACTGTGTTTCCCAGTACCGCAGCACGTGCGGCTTTACGTCGAACAGCTCGCAGACCTCGCCGATACTGTAGAACTCGCGCTGCGGGCGCTTCATGGCGCTCAGTGCTCCGCCTTGGGCTCGCGCAGCATCAGCTGCTCCACCGCGCGCCGCGGATCCAGCCCCGCGAACAGCATGTCGTGCACCGCCTCCACGATGGGCATCTCCACCCCCGTGCGGTGCGCCAGGTCCCGTGCGGAGCGCGCCGTCTTCACGCCCTCCGCCACCATCACCATGCCGCCCAGGATGTCGTCCAGGCTGCGCCCGCGCCCCAGCTCCACGCCCACGGTGCGGTTGCGGCTCAGCCCGCCCATGCACGTAAGCATCAGGTCGCCGATGCCGGCCAGCCCCGCGAGGGTGCGCGGATCGGCCCCCAGCGCCTGCCCCAGGCGCGTGATTTCCGCCAGCCCGCGGGTGATGAGCGCCGCCTGCGTGTTGAAGCCGAACCCCATCCCCTCCACCACGCCGGCCGCGATGGCGATCACGTTCTTTACCGATCCGCCCAGCTCCACCCCGGCCACGTCGTCGCTGGTGTACACGCGAAAAACGGAGGTCTGAAAGGCGGCCTGCGCGCGGTTGGCGGCGTCCTCGTCCTTGCTGGCGATGGTGACGGCCGTCGGGAACCCCTTTCCGACTTCCAGCGCAAAGCTGGGCCCGGACAGAAAGCACGCCGAATGCGCCGTGGACGCGGGCAGAACCTCCGCCAGCACGCCGTCCATCGTCAGGAGCGAGTCGTTCTCGATCCCCTTGCTGGCGCTCACCAGCAGTACGCCATCCGCCATGAACGGCGCGGCCTGCGACATCACCTGCCGCACCACGTGCGACGGGGAGACGGAAAGGACGAGGTCCGCCCCGTCCAGCGCCTCGCCCATGTCCGTCGTGGCGCGAAGGGAGGGGGCGAGCCCGATCCCTTCCAGGTACTTGGGATTGGCGTGACCCTCGTTGATGGCCTGAGCCACGTCCGGCTCGTACGACCACATCACGGTGTCGATCCCCTTGCCCGCCAGCAGGTTGGCCAGTGCCGTCCCCCAGCTTCCCGCCCCCACCACCGCCGCCCGCGACGTCATTCCACCTTCTCCCCGTCCGCCGTGACCGCCGCCGCCGCCACCGTGGCTTCCGGCTCTTTCTTTGCCCCGAAGCGCGGCTCGGTGCCGCGCAGAATGCGCCCCACGTTGGACCGGTGCGCAAAAATCACGAATGCCGCCACCGCCAATCCCAGAATGCGGATTTCCGTCCGCTCCGGAACGATGAGCAGCACAACGATCAGCGCCAGCGCGCCGGAGATGGAAGACGCTGACACCATCTTCGTCATCTTCAGCACGACAAGCCACACGGCGAACGCCACGCCCAGCGCCACGGGAGACAGTCCCAGGAACACCCCCGCACTGGTGGCCACACCCTTGCCGCCCTTGAAGCGCATGTAGATGGAGAACACGTGGCCGATGATGGCGGCGGCGCCGTACGCCAGCTGCCACCGCCAGTCATTCGTGTGCTCCAGGTGGGGAAAGAGCGCCACCGGCAACGTGCCCTTGAGCACGTCGAACAGCATCACCGGAGCCGCCACCTTGGCGCCCAGCACGCGGAACGTGTTGGTGGCGCCCAGGTTGCCGCTGCCGTGCTCGCGCAGGTCAATCCCCTTCACCATCCGCCCGGCGATGTAGCTGAAGGGGATGGAGCCGAGCAGGTAGGCCAGGGCGACGAGCAGCCAGGGGCTCACCGGCCGTCCTCGTCCCCGTCGTCCTCGTCCTCGAACGCCTCGTCGTCGCCGCCGAACTCGAAGTCGTCGTCCGAGTCTCCGTCACCGATTTCGTAGACGTACTGGAACGGCACCTCCTCTTCCGGCTCCTCCGGTGAGTGCGCCACGCCCTGCCTGCGGCGCCCGCCGTCACGCTCGTCGTCGCGGCGCCGCATGCGCAGCACCAGTGGCGAGCCCGTGAAGCCCCACGCCGCGCGAAAGCCGTTCTGCAGGTAGCGCTCGTAGCTCGTCGTGACGCCTTCCGGGTTGTTCACCCACAGGATCATCGTCGGCGGCTCGGTGCTGACCTGCGTGCCGTACAGGAACTTGACCGGGTGGCCGTGGTGTGCGGGCGGCTTCGTTCTCATCACCAGCGCGCGCAGGGTCTCGTTCACCTGGTGCGTGGGGATGCGGCGCTTGCGCTGGTCCTGCACCTCGGCGATCAGCTCCAGCGTGCGGTGCACGCGCTGGCCGGTAAGGGTGCTGGTGAACAGGATGGGCACCCACTGGAGGTACGTCGCGCGCTGGCGGATTTCCTTTTCGTACCGCGGCGCCGTCATCGTCTCCTTTTCAACAAGGTCCCACTTGTTGCAGACGATGATGAGCCCCCTGCCGCTGTCCCACGCCTTTTCGGCGATCTTGAGATCCTGCACGGCGATGGGCTCGGTGGCGTCCAGCAGCAGGAGGCACACGTCCGCCCGCTCGATGGCGCGTTCCGTACGCAGCGAGCTGTAGAACTCCACCCCGTGGTCGATCTTGCTCTGCCGCCGCAGGCCGGCCGTATCCACGAAAATCAGCTTGCGCCCCTGGTAGCGCATGGGCGTGTCGATGGCGTCGCGCGTGGTGCCCGCGACGTCCGACACCACGAGGCGCTCCTCGCCCAGCAGCCGGTTGACGAACGACGACTTGCCCACGTTGGGCCGGCCGATGACGGCAACGCGCAGCGCCTCTTCTTCCTCGCCCTCCACATCCGGCAGGTGCTGGACGATGATGTCGAGCACGTCGCCGCTGCCCTTGCCGCTGAGCGAACTCACGGGGTTGGGCTCGCCCAGGCCGAGCTCCCAGAAGTCGTGGTGGCCGGTGGCGCTGGGGTGGCCCAGGTTGTCGACCTTGTTCACCAGCACGACGGAAGGCTTGTTGATCTTGCGCAGGTGCTTGGCGACGGCGAAGTCCAGCGGATGCGGGCCGGCCTTGCCGTCCACCATCAGCACCAGCACGTCGGCTTCGGCGATGGCGGTGAGCACCTGGTCGCGGATCAGCCGGTCCATGGGCTCGTCGGAGTTTTCCACCATGCCGCCGGTGTCGACCAGGTAGAACTCGCGGCCGTTCCACTCCGTGCGGGCGAAGTTGCGGTCGCGGGTTACGCCGGGCCGGTCCTCGACAATGGCGATGCGCTCGCCGAGGACGCGGTTGAAGAAAGTGGACTTGCCGACGTTCGGCCGCCCTACGACGGCGACAACGGGTAGCTTCACGGGCTGTGCTGGTTCTGGATGAAGAGGACGATGCCGGCTTGAAAGTGCTGGTGCGGCAACGCCGAAACAAGGCCGGAGCGTATCACGGCGCGGATCGGGAGCATTCCCCGCGGTGCCGCGCGCGTTTCCCGGAAGATCAATATAGCGGGATGGCGGGCGGATGGGGCCAGGCGACCCGGACAGCCCGGCGCGGACGGCGAGGGCCCCCTCCCCCCAGCCCCCTCCACCCGCTCCGCGGGAGAGGGGGAGCGGTTCGGCGCGGAAGAGGGTTGGGCTCGCGTCTCACGCCTCGCGGGCCCCTCCCCGGCCCTCCCCGTGCAAACAGACGCACGGAGAGGGAGAACTCTCACACCGGATCCCGAGGCCCCGTGCAGCGTCCGCGGCCGTGGATCGGGGGTTCCCGCTGCTTGCGCGGCGGATTTTTTCGCTCAACGGCATCCGCTCACGCCCGGTACTCGCTGGTGTGCACCGAACCATCGGGCCTCCCCCAACCCTCCCCCAGTCTTTTTTGGGGGAGGGTGGGCGAGTAATGCGAGCCCGGGTGGGGGCCGCCGTGGAGCCCGCCCCGCTGCACCGGGCCATCACCCGAGACATCCCGGAAAACACCGCGCGGCTCCAAGATCGATCGGAGCCGCGCGGGACCGTCCTTACTCCGCTTCGCCGATGAGCGAGGCGCCGCAGTTGGTGCAGACCTCGGCGCCGGGCTCGTACACCTCGCCGCAGTTGGCGCAGGCGAACCCGACTTCGCCGCTCTGGTTCATGTACGAGCGGATGATCTCGATCCCGCGCTCGTAATCGAACGAGGGCACCAGCACGCGGATGATGCTCAGCTCGCCTAGATCCACCGGGAAGTTGTCATCCTTTTGCGTGTACAGCTGCGAATCCACCCCGTCCGCACGCAGGTTCTCGGAGATGAGCCCCGCCTCGATCTCGTCGCTCGTCGTGTACACCTGGGCCCATCCCTGGATCACCGGAATGTCCTCGTGCAGCTCGCAGAGGGCGGCATCCGTGCCGGAGGGCTCTCCCCCGCAGACCGGAACGCCGCAGATGACGCAGCGGAACCGCGTGGCCGACGTGGCCGAACCGGGCGCGCAGGGAACGGGCGCGCTCAGCAGCCCGCACGACGGGCAGCCGTCGCTGTCGGCGTGGTCGGCGCCGCACCGCGGACAGTTGATGACGGTGTGGATGGCTTCGACTTCGGGAGTCTGGACGGACACGGATCGAGTCCTGGGGCGCGGGGACGCCGGCGCTCTGCGCGCGGCACGGAACGGGTCTGGCGGGGCGAAAAGCAAGAAGCGTGCGGAGGGGGAGGGGAAGTGCGTGAGTGCGTGAGTGCGTGAGTGCGTGAGTGCGTGAGTGCGTGAGTGCGTGAGTGCGTGAGTGCGGGAGTGCGTGAGTGCGTGAGTGCGTGAGTGCGGGAGTGCGGGAGGGAATCGAAGTGCTCAGGATCAAGTGCCCAGGATGAAGTGCCCAGCCCCCGGGCCGAGTGCCTGGATCGGAGAGTGCGCCGGGCACCTGGGACTTGGCACTCCCCCCGTCGCAAGCCATGCGGTTCAAAAGAAGTGGGGCCCGTCTTCCACTCCCGGTGCGGAACAGACCGAAGCTTCGGCCGCCGCCCGCGAAGGCGGGCTTTGTGCTTTTCGAGGCGCGGTTTCAACCGCCGGAGGGGCGCTCGGGACACCCACGATTTTTCTGACGCGGGATCAGCATCCTCAAAGAAAAGTGCCCAGCGCCGAACCGGGCTCTGGGCACTTGATCCTTGATACTACTTTTGTTCTACCGGACGACGCGGTAGCTGTATCCGCTGATGGGCGACGTGTTCGCGATGGTCAGCTGGAAGGGCGCGCGCTGGCCGCGGGCCGGCGGCGTGACGGTCACCTGCCCCGTGCCCACCGGGCCGCTCACTCCGTACACCGTGAACTCCACCTGCACCGGCGCCGTGGGACCATTGCCCACCGCTTCGCCGCGGATCTGCGTGCCGGTGTCGTCCACGTCCAGCTGCACCCGGTCAAGCTGCACCGGAAGCGCCTCGGACTGCGTGCGGATGGCCGCGGCCTGGCGGCTGAAGTCGTTGGCCTGCGCCGTCTGGCGTGCCTCGGAGGCGGCCTGCGCCTGGCCCGCGAAGCCGTTGTAGTACAGCAGCCACGCGCCGTTGCTGAGCGGAGCCAGCGTGGTGGCGCGCTGTCCGGCGGGCACTAGGTCGCGCCAGCGCTCCAGGTTGTACAGCGCCAGGGCGTAGTGGTACGACGCGTCGGCGCTGTTGGGCAGGCGGCGCATCATCTCTTCCAGCAGCGTGGCGGCCTGCGCCGACGAGTCGCGCTGCAGGTACTGCACGCCGGCCAGCACCAGCGCGTTAAGCGTGTTGCTGTGCACGTCGGCGCGGTTGCTGTTCACCTCGGCGGAGCTGTCGGCCGGCAGCGACTCCAGCAGCTGCACCGTGCGGCGCCAGTGGCGGACCGCCTCGCCCGTGTTCTGGCGGGTGAAGTTCACCAGGCCGAGCGTAAAGTGCGGCTGCGGCATGGTGGGATCCAGCGACGCGGCGGCGTTCAGCGCGGTCAGCGCGGCCGTCGTGTCCTGCGCCTGCAGCAGCGAGCTCGCGCGGTTGAACGCCAGGTTGGCGCCCTGCCGGCGCTGCCGGTTGATGTCGTACTCGGCCAGCGCGGGGCAGAGTTCGGTGGCGCGGTTGTAGAACGTGACGGCCTCGGCAAAGGCGCCGGTGTTCACGGCGGCCTGGCCCGCGAGGAAGTAGCCGTACGCGTTCTGCGCGTCCGTCGTGGTGCCGCGGCGCGCCTGGTCCAGCGCGCGGGCGTACAGCGCCGCGTGCTGCGACTGGTCCGACATCGCCTCGATGGTCGCCAGCGCCACGGCGGCGGAGTCCAGCGTGGGGGTGCCGGCAAACGTTCCCGGCGCGCACGTCACCTGCGGCAGCGCGACGGTGGTCGTGGGGCCGGACGGGGCGGTGGCGCCGGTGCCGGCGGTGGCGCAGGCGGCGGTCGTCAGAGCGGCGCCCAGCGTCATCAGCAGGCCACGATCGATCTTCATCAGCATTCTCCCTCGGTGAAAAAAGGGGGTCCGCTCCCCGGTGCGGAGCGGCCCGCGTGCGCCGGAAGGTTCCGGCTCAGTCTTCCCGGGCGACGCCGTCCGCCAGCAGCGCGCGGTACGCCTCCAGGGGGTTCATGCCCAGCCGGGCCGCGGCGCGGGCCACGTCCTCGAACTCGGCCTTGGCGCGCTCGCCGCCGCCGGGCAGCCGCGAGCGCTTGACGCGGATGGCTTCCCCGCGCCACGTCACCGTATCCATGCGCCGCGGCAGCACTTCGCGGCTGGCCAGCCACCAGCGTACCCCGATGGTGGTGCCGGCCTGGAACAGCGCCGCCTGCACCGCCTCGCGCGCGGCGGGAAGCGCCAGCGCTTCGATGCGCACGCCGGTGCGCTCCTTCTTCATCGCCACGGGCTGCGCGGTGCAGTCCAGCGCGCCCGCGTCCAGCACGGCCTGCAGCAGCCCCGGCACGTACTCCGGCGGCAGGTCGTCCATGTCGGCCTGCAGCACCACGACGTCGCCGGACGCGGAGCCGCCCTCGATCAGCACCAGCCGCAGGCAGTTGGGCCGGTCCTTGGGATCGCGCGTTCCCGCGCCGAAGCCGTCACGCACGGGCGTAAACGTCACCGGTGGCGGCGCGCCCCCGGTAAGCGCCTTGATGAGCGCCGCGCCGGTGGGGGTGGTGCACTCGCCCTCGAACTCCGGGTCGCGCACGGGAATGCCGCTCAGCAGCTTGAGCACGGCCGGCGGCGGCACGGGAAAGTGCCCGTGCGCCATGTCGACCCAGCCGCGGCCCAGGGCCACGGGGCGGGTGTAGAACTCGGTGGCGCCCAGCTCGTAGCACCCGGCCACCGAGCAGAGCACGTCCACGATGGCGTCCAGCGCGCCGACTTCGTGAAAGTGCACGCGATCCACGGTGGTTCCGTGAACGGCGGCCTCGGACTCAGCAAGAAGCGTGAACGCCTGCACCGCACGGTCGCGGATTTCGGGGCGAACGCGGGTGCCCTCGATGATCTTTACGACGTGGTGCAGGTGCCGGTGCGCGTGCTCGTGCGGCAGTTCCAGCAGCAGGCGCGTGCACGAGATGCCCTTGCGGTCCACCTTTTCGGCGCCGACGCGGATGTCGCCCAGGTCGAGGTCGGCGACAAAGGACTGCAGCCATTCCAGCGGCAGTCCCAGGTCCAGCAGGGCGGCGACGGTCATGTCGCCGCTGGCGCCCGCAAACGGGTCAAAGATCAGTCCGTACACACCGTGCTCCGTACAGGGCCGGCCCGCCGGCCGGTCGTGACGCACCGCGCCGCGGCCGGCGCCGCCGGAGCGAGCCTGCGTGCTGCGGCACGGCGGGTTGAGAGCGCGCCAAGGTAGGCGGGGAGCGCGGTGCCGTCAAACCACGCGCCGCGGACTCCCCCGATGCTGGCGGAGGATGACACGCGAGCGCGGCGGATGGTTTACGCGCAGGGAGCGGAGTTCGCGGGCGGCCCCCACCCGGGCCGGCACCACCGGCCCACCCTCCCCCAAAAAAGACTGGGGGAGGGTTGGGGAGGCGGGGGTTCGGCGCATGGGGCGGAGTTCGTCGCGTGAGCGGGGTCTGTTGAGCGAATGAATCCGCCGCTCCAACAGCGGGAACGCACGCCGAACCCGCCTCCGCGCCGAACGGCTCCCCCTCCCCCGCTTGCGGGGGCGAGGGGGCTGGGGGGAGGGGGGAGCCCGCCGCCGCGCCAAACCATCCGATCCGCACGAAACTGGTGTGTGCTCCCTCTCCCACATCTGTTCGTGGGAGAGGGTCGTCGTGCGCAGCACGCGGGGTGAGGGCCCCCGCCCGCCGCCGCGCTGAAACCAGTCCCACCGGAAACCGAACAGCCCCGAGACGCCACTCGTGGATGGCGTCTCGGGGCTGCATGACATCGGGGATGATGATCAGCGAATGATCATTCTCCGCCACACGCGGATCATTCCGCCCGCGCGGGGATGAAGCGCATCAGTGGCGGAAAAGGCGGCGGCCGGTAAAGACCATCGCGATCCCGTGCTCGTCCGCGGCGGCGATCACTTCTTCGTCGCGCACGGAGCCGCCGGGCTGAATGATGGCCCGGATGCCCGCCAGAGCCGCCGCGTCCACCCCGTCGCGGAAGGGAAAGAACGCATCCGACGCCAGCGCCGCGCCCGCGAGGTCAAACCCGTTTTCCGCCGCCTTCATCACCGCGATGCGCGACGAATCCACCCGGCTCATCTGCCCCGCCCCGATCCCCAGCGCCATTCCGCCGCGCGCGATCAGGATGGCGTTGCTCTTTACCGGCGCCACGGCGCGCCACGCAAAGCGCAGGTCGTCCATCTCCTCTTCCGACGGCGCGCGCGCGGTGACCACCTTCCAGCCGTCCTCCGGAAAACGCGCGGAAAGCCGCTGCTGGGCCACGAATCCGCCGCGCACGCGCTTCCAGTCCAGCTCGTCGTCCGCCGACGCGAGCGAGGGGAGTTCGAGGAGACGCAGGTTCTTCTTTTCCGTCAGCAGGCGCACGGCACCCTCCACGAACGACGGCGCCACGATCGCCTCCACGAAGTTGGGCCGCAGCAGCACCGCCGCCTCCTGCGTCACGGGGACGTTGAAGGCGATCACCGAGCCGAACGCGCTGGTGGGATCGGTCTTGAGCGCCTTCTGGTACGCCTCCGCCGCGTCCGCGCCCACGGCAATGCCGCACGGCGTGGTGTGCTTGATGATGGCGCACGCCGCCAGCCCGCTGTCCGCCCAGGCACTGATGGCCTGCACCGCGCCGTCCACGTCGATCAGGTTGTTGAACGACAGCTCCTTGCCGTGCAGCTGCCGCAGGTCCGCCAAGCCGCCCGCCGCGCCGTCCTCGCGGTAGAAGGCGGCCGGCTGGTCCGGGTTTTCGCCGTAGCGCAGGTCCTGAACGCGAGTCAGGGAAAGCCGCACGCGTGACGGGAACTGATCTGCCGACGGCGCCGAATCCGCCTCAACCGCGCGGGTCAGGTACTCGGCGATGGCGCGGTCGTACTCCGCAGTGTGGCCGTACACCTTGGCGGCCAGTTCCCGCCGCAGCGCCAGGCCGCCGCCCGCGTTCAATCCATCCAACACCCGTCCATAATCCGCCGGATCCACGACCACCCACACGCTCTCGTGGTTCTTGGACGCGGAGCGCAGCATGGACGGCCCGCCGATGTCGATGTTCTCGATCGCATCCTCCAGCGTGGCGCCGGGCCGCGCGACCGTTTCGCGGAACGGATACAGATTTACCGCCACCAGGTCGATCGTCTCGTACCCGTGCGCAGCCATCTGCGCCATGTCGTCCGCGTGCGCGCGGCGGCCCAGGAGCCCGGCGTGCACGGCGGGATGCAGGGTCTTCACGCGGCCGTCCATCATCTCCGGATGACCCGTAATTTCCGCCACCTCGGTGACCGGAAGATCCGCCTCGCGGAGGGCGCGCGCGGTGCCGCCCGTGGAAAGCAGCGTCCATCCGCGTGCGTGCAGCTCGCGGGCGAAATCGATCAGGCCCGTCTTGTCAGAAACGCTGAGCAGTGCCCGCGGCATCGTCTTGTCTGTCGTGTGGATGAGAAGAAGTCAGGCGTCCGGAAGCCGGATCGCGCGGCGCATGGAATCGTCGTCCGGCGCGCCGTCCATCAGCCCGAACGCCAGCGGCCCGCTCCCGGACGGCAGGGGGCGGGCGTGGAGGGCGATGGCCTCCACCGCGAGCGGAAGCAGGCGGTGCTCCACCGCAAGTACGCGCGCGGCAAGGGCTTCCGGCGTGTCGTCCGGCAGCACGGGGACGGGCCACTGGGCCAGGATGGCGCCCTCGTCGTAGCGTTCGTTCACCAGATGCACGGTGGCGCCGGACACGCGCGCGCCGGACTGGATGACGGCGCGGTGCACGCGCATGCCGTACATCCCGTGCCCGCCAAACGCGGGAAGCAGGGCGGGGTGGATGTTGATCATCCGCCCGTGGTAGCGCGCCACGACCTCCGCGGGAACCAGTTGCAGCCACCCGGCGAGCACCACGAGGTCGATGCGGTGCGTGTCGAGCGCGGCGAGAAAGGAGTCGCGGAACTCGTCAGCCGTCACCGCGCGCGCATCCAGCACGACGGCGTCGATCCCGGCGCGCTCCGCCCGCCCGATCGCACCGATGCCGTCACGGCTGGCGATGACCAGCGCGACGCGCGCGGAGGCGTGCGGATCGGGGTGAAAGCGGTCGATCAGCGCCTGCAGGTTGCTGCCTCCGCCGGAGGCAAGCACCGCGATGCGCGCGGGGACGGACACGGCTGGTTCTCCGGAATGGCGGGGAAAGTCGCGGCGATAATAGGACGGAGGCGCGGGATCGTCAACGAATGCGGGGTGCGGGGCGGGGGACGTGATGGACGATCGTGGTGGTTGATCCTGCGCGGAGTACGGACTTCACGGCAGCCCCCACCCGGGCCGGCACCACCGGCCCACCCTCCCCCAAAAAAGACTGGGGGAGGGTTGGGGCGGGCCTGATGGTCGGTGCGTGGGGCGGAGTTCGTCGCGTGAGCGGATTCCGTTGAGCGAATTCCGTTGAGCGGATGAATCCGCCGCTCCAGAAGCGCAAAGCCCCGACACCGGGCGCTGGCGCGTCCGGTTCGGGGCTTCAACTGCACTCTGGAGTTCGGGCCGATCTGGGGTGTGCTCCCTCTCCCACATCCGTTCGTGGGAGAGGGTCGTCGTGCGCAGCACGCGGGGTGAGGGCCCCAGCCGGCAGACGCGCACCAACCCTCTTCCACACCGAACAGCTTCTCCTCGCATGCGGAGCGGGTCGGGACTACGGCTCCAGCAGTTCGCGGATGACGTTTCCGGCCAAAGCAAAGACGAGGGCGAGCGTGCCGGACTGCAACGCCCGCGCGGCATCGGCATCCGGGTGCCAGGCCAGCGGTGCGAGCGCCCCGGCGTACGTCCCGGCCAGAAAGGGCGTGGAAAGCCGCGCCCGTCCCTGCGCATCATAGTCCGTAAACGTTTCAAACAGGGCGTGCGCGGCGCGGCGTTCCGGCTCCTTGCAGCCGCAGACGCGGTAGTCGGTGGACCGGTTCAGCGCCGCCGCCATCCCGTGGCGAACGGACTGCGTCACGATGTGCCCGCCCGCGCGCGACAGGACGCGCTTTCCCAGCCCGTCCGCTCCCCCGCCCCACTCCTCCGGCTGCGTGCGCGCATGATCGTACAGCCCCAGCGCCACGGCCTGCGCCGCCACGATCGGGTCCGCCAGGTCACGCGTGTACGCACGGAGCCGGTCGACCGGAACGGTATCCACCGTGACGGAATCCGTGCGTGCGCCGCCCGTCGTCTGCGCGCGCACGGCGGCGGGCGCCAGCAGCAGGGCCGCCGCGAGCGCGATCGATGTCCATCCTCCCCGAATCCGCCTCATGCGAACCCGCCGCCGCCGTAGACACCGGTGAGGAACGGATTGGACCGGCGCTCGCGGCCCACCGTGGTGTCGCCGCCGTGGCCGGTGTGCAGCGTGGTCTCGTCCGGCAGCGTAAGCACCTGCTGGCGAATGCTTTCCATCAGCGTGGGCAGGTCGCCGCCGGGCAGGTCGGTGCGGCCGATGGAGCCCGCGAAGATCACGTCGCCCACCACCGCCACGCCGTCGCCGACCAGGATCACGTGCCCCGGCGCATGCCCCGGCGCGAAGCGGACCGCCATCGTGCAGTCGCCAAAGGTCACGGTGCCGCCGTGCGCCAGTTCGCCGTCCACCGGGGGAAGCGGGTCCATCCGCAGGCCGAACCACTCTGCCTGCGTTGGCGCGTTCTGGTAGAGCTGCGCATCCGCCGGGTGGAGGAAGACGGGCGCGCCCGTTTCCTTTTTGGCCAGCGACAGTCCTTCCACGTGGTCGATGTGCGCGTGGGTCAGCACGATCTGCTCGATGGTGATCCCCGCCGCGCGGGCGGCCGCAAGCGCCTCGGCGGTGGCGGCTCCCGGATCTACCAGGATGCCGGCGCCGGTGCCCGCGCAGGAAAGCAGATAGGTGTTCTGCGAGAACACGCCGCCCGCGAAACCGCGGACCGTTACGTCTCCCGCCACCGCTTCATCCGCCATGGAGTGCCTCCAGCACCTCGTCGGCGCCGTGCGCGCCCGCGGCGGCGTACGCGATGCGGCCGTCGCGGTCGATCAGGTACGTGGCGCGTCCCGTGTAGCCGTCCTCACGCAACACGCCATAGGCGGCCGCGATCGCCGAGTTGTCATCCACCAGCAGCGGAAAGTCCAGCGAGTACTTGTCGGCGAAGCCGCGATGGCTCTCCACGCCGCCCGGGTTCACCCCGAAGCGCGCCACGCCGGCCGCGGCGTACTGCGTGCCCTCGTCGCGCGCGGTGCACATCTGCTTGGTGCAGCCGGGGGTGTCGTCCATGGGATAGAACATGAGCATCACCGCCTGTTTGCCGCGAAAGTCCGCGAGCGAGGCGCGCGTGCCGTCCGACGTTTCGGCGCTCCACGCCGGCGCCTCGGTCCCCACCTGCAGCAGCCCTTCGGACATCGTTCCTCCGCTGTGGTCGTTCATCGGATCTGAACGGGGAAGATGGCGCGCCGTGGCGAGCGGAGCAATGAGACCCTCACGTCCCGGCCTCCTCACGCGGACAGGAGTTGGTGCTGTGACCGGTCATGACGCCGAACGCCGCCGTCCCGAGCGGATGGTCGTGCCTGACGGGAATGGTGTCCCCGGCGTGCCCGGGCCACGCGGACGGGCGCAACCCCGGAGACACTTTCGGTCGCGCAGCGCCGGGAGACGCCTCCCGCTTTGTCATCCTGAGCGAGCGGCGATGCCGCGCGTTCGGCGTGCACCGTTGATGGCAGCGAGTCGAAGGATCTTGCCACATCGGTGACGACGAGCACCGGACCTCGAGTCTGAACCGAGCCCCACCTGCCGCGCACGCTGAACCTGCCGTGGCAAGATCCTTCGACTTCGCGCCAAGCCTCGGCGCGGCGGAGAGTTCGGCGCGGCGCTTCGCTCAAGATGACAAATGCGTGGCGAGGTGGCGGGTGCAACGCGCGCACGTGCCGAATCCAGCCCCGCAGGCGCGACATGTTCTTGTGAGACATCGGGTTGATCCCGCAGGCCGTGCAAGCCATCAACCGAAAAGCGCTCCCCGGGAAGTCCGGGGAGCGCTTTGTCATCGACCCGACGAACGAGGGTCAGGCGGCGGCGATGATGTCGAGGATCTGGCGGACGGTGGTTTCGCCGCGGTCGCGGGCGTACCAGGTGCGCACGTCCTTGTAGATTTCCTCCACCGGCCGCTCGCCCTTCTTCTTTTCCGACAGCACGAACTCCTGAAGCTCCGGCGGGCGCGGGCCCCAGTGGCCGGCCACGGTGTCGTCTTCGCGCAGCACGATCGCGATGGGGATGGAGCGCGATCCGTTGGTCAGGAAGGCGTCCATCAGTTCCAGGTTCTCATCGCGCTTCGCCACGCGCAGCTCGATGCCGGGAACTCCCTCCGCCAGCCGCGCCATGACGGGAACGGTGTTGAAGGCGTCGCCGCACCAGTCCTCGCTGATGACCAGAATCCGCCACGAGCCGCCCAGGCCGTTCGCCCGCTCGCGCGCCGCGTCCGAGACGGCGGCGCGGCCGTACAGCGACTTCCACAGGTCGGCGTTCTGCTGAACCTCGCGGTTCAGATAATCATCCCAGGAAAACGCGTTCTTCCAGTAGGCCCCCAGGTCCGGGCCGGCCGTTACATCGGTCATCGTTGCGCTCCCGCAATTCAAGCGCGGCGGCTGCGTGCCGCCGCGGGCTGGTCCAAGCTAGCGGACGCGTCAACCCCGCCGCGCGGAGGCGGATGACCATCGGCATCCACCCGTGCGGCCGGTGGCGCGTCCGGATGATCTTCATCCATCCATACCCCGCGAAGCCGGTGCGGGTCGCGGCGGATTGCGGATGGGCGCGCGTTCGAAAAGCGTACAGGCGAGCCGTACCCGGCAACGTTCTTGCAAAACCCTGCCACCGCTCGCGGCGGCAGCTTTCGCCCGCGCCTTTCGGAACCCACCCACGGTGCAGCCATGATCAGCAGACAGGACCTTGAACGTCTCGTCCAGCGGCCCAACGGCGATTCGCCGGTGCTCTCGCTGTTCCTCGACATGTCGGTGGACAGCAACAACAAGCGCAACCACGGCGTGTTCCTCAACCAGAAGCGCGCGGAACTCGAGGACCGGGAAAACCGCACGGTCGGCACCGGCAACGGGAGCGAATCCGGCTACGGCGGCCTGTTTCAGCGCATTCACGACTGGATCGAGACGAGCTACGAGGAAGCCAACCGCGGCGTGGTGATCTACGCCGAGGTGAACGGCGACTGGTTCGAGGCGCTGCAGTTTCCCGTCTCGGTGCAGAACCGCATGGTGGTGAACGACAAGCCGCTCGTGGGGCCGCTGGCGCAGGTCATTACCAGCTACCAGCACGTGGGCGTAATTCTGCTGGACCGCGAGCACGTCCGCATTCTGAGCGTGTACCTGGGCACACTGCTGGATGAACTGCAGTTCCGCGGCGACCCGCTGCCGGTGCCCAGCAACGTCAAGGCGGGCGGCTACTCGCAGATGCGCTTTCAGCGGCGCAAGCGCGAGGAGATGAAGCACTTCTTCAAGGACTTCGCCGAAGAGGTGGACCACTTCATCCAGCGCTATCACCCGGCGGAGCTGGTGCTGCTGGGCACGGACGAGAACGTGGGCCGCTTTCGCGAGTACCTGCCGGAGCAGACGCTGGCCAAGGTGGTGTACACCGGCGCCGCCCCCGTCGACGCGCCCGCTTCCGAGGTGATGGCGCGGCTGGAGCCGTACCTGCGCACCGAGCACGAGCGCCACGACGGCGAGCTGCTGGCGCAGGTGCGCGACCGGGCCAAGCACGACTACCTGGCCACGGAGGGCTTCCAGGCCACGCTGTCGGCGCTGCAGGAGGGCCGCGTCGACACGCTGGTGGTGGCGCGCGACGGCGAGCACGAAGGCGTGCGCTGCAGCCAGTGCGGATTCGTGTTCGTGCGCCCCATGGCCCGCTGCCTGTATGACGGCAACGAGTCGCTGGAGCCGGTGGACGTGATGGAGGAGATGGTGCGCCTGGCGCAGCAGCAGGGCGCGGAGATCCAGTTCAGCGACCCCGCGCAGCTGGCGGACCTGCACGGGGCGGCGGCGCTGCTGCGCTACTGACCGCGGCGGGTGGATGAACGGAGCGGGGCCCGGAGACGCGTTCTCCGGGCCCCGCTCCGTTCGTATTCGGAATACAGTCTGCTTGACATCGCGCCGCTCGCGCCTCTACGTTCGCCAGCACCCCCGTTACAATTCGTCTGCTTTCCCAATCCCATGCCCTCACCCAACATGGACGCGGCCGCACTGGAGCGCCTGCGCGCCGAACTGGAAGCGCTGGACGGCGTGCGCCGCGCCATCGTGGACGCCGACCCGTTCCGCGTGTTTCTGATCTGCGAACGAACCGACTGCCCGGCGGAAATGCAGGCGCGCGCGCTGCTGGCCCGCCACGGCCATCCCGAGGCGGCGGAGCTGCACCTGGCCTACCTGCCGCAGAGCGAGGCGCGCAAGCGGGTGCGCTTCATTGCCGCGCGCCTCACCAAGCCATCAGTGGGGCGGTCGCTGGCGCACGTGCAGCTGGAGTGGGCGGGGCAGACGTTCGAGGACGAGGTGGAGGGGGAAAGCGGCCCCGCGCTGGAGCTGCGCCACGCCGCCGCCGCCACCCTGCGGACTCTGGAGGCCATCCTTCAGGGCCGCATGCAGTTTTCGCTGGTGGGGATCAAGACCTTTCGCGCGTTCGACACGGAGCTGATCGTGGTCCTGCTGCGCACCGAGGCCGGGGTGCCGCTGGTGGGCGCCTCGCTGGCGACATCGGACGGTTACCGTTCCGCCGCACTCGCGGTGCTGAACGCGACGAATCGCGTGCTGGGGAATTATCTGGCGAATGCGGAGGGAAGTGCGTGAGTGCGGGGTGCGTTAGTGCGTGAGTGCGAACGGATAAAAGAAGTGCGAAGTGCCTAGTGCCCGGTGCTCAGGAGCGCATCGTCAGGTTCACGGGTGATTGGCGGCGGGTCGGGGCGTGATGCGGAGAGTGGTGCGGCGGCGGGCGGGGGCCCTCACCCCGCGTGCTGCGCACGACGACCCTCTCCCACGAACGGATGTGGGAGAGGGAGCACACACCAGTGTCGTGCGCTTCGGAAAGGGCGCGTGGTTGATGACGGCTCACCGCGCCGTCATGCTTGGGCCCTCGCCGGTGTTGACCTCGCGGCTTGGCCGCAGGCAAAAAGAGACGTCGGCGCGCATGGAGGACCGGGGACTGCAACGACAACTGCAACCGCCACGGCACGCACTGGGCGCTCGGCACTTCCTGTCATCTTTTCGCACTAACGCACCCAGCACTCACGCACTTACGCACTTCCCTTCATCGCGCCACTTCCGTATCCGGCGCGTTACCGCGACGTTACAGGTGCCGTCCATACTCACGGGAGCGATACACTGACGCATCCTCCTCCCGTTGAGGTGATCCCTTGTCGAGCCCTTCCGGACAGCTGCAGGCAGCCAGCCCGTTTACCGGGTTGATCGGGGCCCGCGGCACGTCTTCTGAAACCCCGACCCGCATGCCCGCACACATCCTGGTGGTGGATGACGAGCCGGATATTTCCGCGCTGGTGGCCTACCATCTCGCCCGCGAGTCGTACCGGGTGCGCACCGCCAGCAGCGGCCCGGAAGCCATCCGCGCCACCGAGGTGGAGCGCCCCGACCTGATCGTTCTTGACCTCATGCTCCCCGGCATGTCCGGGCTGGCCGTGCTGGAGGAACTGCGCCGCCGCCCGGAAACGCTGGACATTCCCGTCATACTGCTTACCGCGCGGCGCGAGGAGCAGGATCGCATCGCCGGGCTGCGGCTGGGCGCCGACGACTACGTCAGCAAGCCGTTCTCTCCGCAGGAGCTGATTCTGCGCGTGGGCGCGGTGCTTCGCCGGGTGCAGCAGGCGCCGCCGGTGGTTAAGGGCGGCAAGGTGGTGCGTGTGGGCCCCTTCAACGTGGACAGCGGCGCCGCGCGGGCCCAGGTGGAGGGCCGCGACCTGGATCTGACGCCCACCGAGTACCGCCTGCTGATGACGCTCATGGAGCGCCGCGGCCGCGTGCAGAGCCGGCGCCAGCTTCTGGAAGCGGTTTGGGAAGTTACGGCCAACATCGCAACGCGCACGGTGGACATGCACGTGCAGCGGCTTCGCAGCAAGCTGGGCGACGAGGCGGACTGGATTGAGACGGTGCGCGGGTTCGGATACCGCTTCCGCAACGAGCCCCCGCGCTGATGCGTCACGGCGGGTAACGGAGATGGATCGCTGCGCCGGATGCTCTCCGGCGCAGCGATGTTTGTTTTCGGGGCACACAGACGAGGCAGGGAGCCGAACGTCTGAAGCGGCACACGAAACGGAGAACGGCGGGTCCGTGCAGGAAGCGGAGCTGAGGCGCATGCCGAGGCACCCCTCACCCCCCAACCCCCTCTCCCGCAAGCGGGAGAGGGGGAGCCGTTCGGCTCGGGGGCGGGTTCGGCGCGCGACGTGATCCCCGCTCGGTGTAGTTCCCGAACGCGGTTGAAGCCCCGAACGGCGCCTGTGGGCGTCGTGTCGGGGTTCCCGCTGTTGGAGCGGCGGATTCATTCGCTCATGATAGCGTCCGGTCGCGCTGATCTGTGGGCTCCGCGCCGACCTCTCCGCCGCGCCCAACCCTCCCCCAGTCTTTTTTGGGGGAGGGTGGGCCGGTGTGCCGGCCCGGGTGGGGGCCGCCCGCGAACTCCGCCCGCCGCGCCCCACTTTCGTACTTTCGTACTTTCGTACTTTCGCACTTCGCAGCTCCGCACTAACGCAATCACGCACCCAGCACTCACGCACTCCCCCCATGCGTCTCCGCGCGGACCAGAAGCTCTTTCTCACCTACCTCACCATCATCGCGCTGGTGGTGCTGGCGCTTACCGTGGGCGTGGGGCAGCTGCTGCGCCGCCACCTGACGGACATGCTGGCGCGCGACCTCAACCGCGAACTGGCGCTGGCCAATTCGCTGTACGACACGCGCCGCGCCGCCGCCCCCGACAGCATCGCCGACTGGCTCAGCTCCATCTCCGGCCGCCGCGTCACGCTCATCGACCTGGACGGCACGGTGCGCGGCGACTCGGACCTGCGCCCGGACCAGTTTCCCGCCCTGGAAAACCACCGCGGCCGGCCGGAAATCGCCGCCGCGCTCACCGGCGGCGTGGGGCGCGACGTGCGGATGAGCCACTCCATCGGCATCGAGCACCTGTACATGGCCGTGCGCACCCGCGACGCCCGCGTCATTCGCCTCGCCGTGCCGCTGCACGAGGTCAAGGCGACGGTGGCACGCGTGCAGCGCGGCATCTTCGGAGTGGGATTCGTCGCCCTGGTGCTCACCGGCCTGCTCTCCCTCGCGTTCAGCATCGCCGTCACCCACCCGCTGCGGCAGATTGCCGGGGTGGCGCGCGCGATGGCGGCGGGCGACCTCACCCGCCGCGCGCGCAGCGACCAGGGCGACGAGCTGGGCGAACTGGCGGACGCGCTCGACACCCTCGCCGCGGAACTGCAGCGCCGGCTGGGGCAGCTGGAAGGCGAGCGCGCCGAGATGCAGGCGCTGATCGACGGGATGTCGGAAGGCGTGATCGCGGTCGATGGGCGCGGGCACGTGCAGCGCGCCAACCCCGCCGCGCGCCGCCTCTTTTCCCTCCCCGCGGACCCGCGCGGCCTGTCCCCGCACGAGGTGGCGCGGCGGCAGGCCTTTCAGGAACTCGTCCGCGCCGCGCTGGACGGCGCGCCCGTGCTGCCGACGGAACTGACGCAGGACGGCCGAAACCTGCTGGCGACCGCGCAGCCCCTCCCCACCGGCGGCGCCGTGATGGTGTTCCTCGACGTCTCCGAGCTGCGGCGGCTGGAGGACGTGCGCCGCGACTTCGTGGCCAACGCCTCGCACGAGCTCAAGACGCCGCTCACCGCCATCCGCGGCTTCGCGGAGACGCTGCTGGATCCCGGCCTCCCCCCCGCCCTGCGCGACCAGTTCACGCGGACGGTCAAGGACAACGCCGACCGGCTGCAGCGCATCATCGACGACCTGCTGGACCTGTCGCGCATCGAGACGGGCGGCTGGCGCGTGCAGCCGGAAATCATCTCCATCACCGAAATCGCTGATGAGGCCTGGTCCGCGCTGGACGAGGCGGCGTGCCAACGCGGCGTCACCATCACCGGCCAGGTGGCGGTGGAGTGCGAGTTCGTCTACGCCGATCCCAGCGCGCTGCGGCAGGTGTTCACCAACCTGTTCGGAAACGCGCTCCGCTACAGCCCGCGCGGCGGAACGATCGAATTGCTGGCCCGTGGCGTGGCCGGACGCACGCCGGGGACGGAATCGCGCGCGGAAGGCGCCGGTTGGATCGAGATCGCCGTTCGCGACCGGGGCACGGGGATCGCCTCCACCCACCTGCCGCGCATCTTTGAGCGCTTCTACCGCGCGGATACGGCGCGGTCGCGCGAGGACGGAGGCACCGGGCTGGGGCTGGCCATCGTCAAGCACTTGGTGGAGGGGCACGGCGGATCGGTGGATGCGGAAAGCGAGCTGGGACGCGGCACCACCATCCGCTTCACCCTCCCCGCGCCGGAGGAGATGGACGCCGCCTCCGCCGACGCGGATGCCTTTGCTCCCGAGGCGGATTCGTGACATCCACCGTGACCGATTCGTTGCTTGTTACGCGGATGTGACACTCCGGAGATGGACGCGTAGCCATTCAGAGGTAATATCGCGCGTCCGGCCGGTGCCGGACGCGCGATTCCCTTCTCCGGCCCTCCGCGACGCGTCATGCCAGGCACCCTCCGCCGCACGCTCTTCGCTCTTCTGCTCGCCACCCTTCCCGCCACCGCCGCCGCGCAGGGGATTACGGTGATGGGGCCGGATTCGTCGCGGCTCACCTTCAACGGGCGCGTGCAGACCATCTTCAACACGACGTCGGTGGATGGTGTGCCGCAGGGGGAGATGGCGCTGCGCCGGGTGCGGCTGGAGGCCACGCTGCGGTTGAGCGACCTGGTGAGCGCGCGCATTCAGCCGGAGTACGCGGGAAGCCGGGTGGTGCTCAAGGACGCGTTCGTGCGCCTCGCCATCCACCCGGCGCTGAACGTCTGGGCGGGACAGGCGTTCCGGCCGTTCGGCGCCATCGCGCAGACCACCAGCGTACGCATTCCGCCCATCGAGCGCGGGGTTCGCGTGCGCGGCGTGTCCAACGCGTACGACGAGTACAACCTGATCTTCGACCTGAACTACTCCGAGCGCGACGTCGGCCTGCAGATCCGCGGCGAGCCGAAGGGCGCGCCGCTGGGGCTGACCTACGCGGCGGGATGGTTCAACGGACCGGCGCGTGCCGAGTTCCCCAACGCCAACACGGGGCAGGTCGCGGCGCGCATCGGTATCGCGCCGCGGCGGTGGATGCGGATGAACGTCGGCTACTCCGGCCGCGACTTCGGACAGCGTGACACATCCGTGGCGGGAGACGTACGCGTTCTCCGGGGGGCGGCGTGGGAAGCGGACCTGGAACTGGGGACGGACGCGCACGGCCCGCATGCCCTGTTCGAGGCGGTGGCGGGCGACTTCGACCCGTTCGCGGGGGCGCGCTTTCACGGCGCGCAGGCGTGGCTCAGCTACCGCGGGGGACGCGTCTCGCACCGCGTCTCCGGGGTGGAGCCGCTGCTGCGCGTGAGCCACGGCGATCCGGACACGGGGGACGACCTGGACGACGACGCCGGCCCGCACGGTGGCACGCTCGTTACACCGGGCGTCAACCTGTGGCTGGGCGGGCTCAATCGCGTCACCCTCAACTACGACGTGTGGGCCCCGCGCGGCGGTGAGAACGCGCACGGGCTCAAGGCGATGTTCCAGCTCGCGTTCTGACGGCTGCCGTCCCGGCGGAAGGCCCGCGGGTTTCACGCGGAGGACGCGGGGGTTGGCGGAGGTGCGCGGGGGGAACTGATGGGGGATGAAGATAGGGGCGGAGATGCTCATCTCCCGATGTCGCTCTTCCTCTCCGTTTGTCTCCGTGGCTCTGTGTGAGACCGTTCCGTTGCGGGTCTCCGTGACATGGGCGTGACGGCGCGATCCGCGAGAAGCAACGCGGTTTTCATCATCATCAAGGGAACGTAACGGGACGTGTAGCGGGACCGTGACCGGACCGCGACAGATGGCGGACGGTTGCGTGATGCTGAGGGGGGAAGTTCGTGGCGTGCCTGACCGGGCGCTGTGGAACCAACCCTGAATCGTGACGAGGCCTTTCGTGAGACGTTCTCACCGACCCCGTTCTCCCCGCGAGAGCCGCCTGCGCGCCGCTCTCGCGGTTGCATTTGCGGTACTCCTGGGCATCGCCGCCCCGGCGTCCGCGCAGAACACCGGCCGCATCGTGGGCCGGGTGATCGACGGCGGCACCGGACGCGGCATCCCGGGCGCGCAGGTGAGCGTGGGCGGATCGACGCTGCGGGCCACCGCCGGCGTCGACGGCCGCTACACCCTGAGCGGCGTGTCCGCGGGGGCGCACACCGTCAGCGCCAGCTACCTGGGCTACTCGCCCAAGACGGTCACCGGCGTCAACGTGGCCGCGGGCGCCTCGGCGGACCTGGACATCTCCCTGAACACCGCCACGCTCAGCCTGACGTCGATCACGGTCACCGCCGTGCGCGAGGCGGGCAGCGTGAACCGGGCGCTGGATGAACAGCGCACCTCCACCGGCGTCGTGAACTCCACCACCAGCGAGCAGATCGCCCGGTCGCCGGACAGCGACGCGGCGCAGGCGGTGCAGCGCGTGAGCGGCGTCACCGTGAGCGAAGGCAAGTTCGTGGTGGTGCGCGGCCTGGGCGAGCGCTACACCACCACCTCGCTGAACGGAGCGCGCATTCCCAGCCCCGAGCCGGAAAAGCGCGTCGTGCCGCTGGACCTGTTCCCCTCCGCGCTGCTGGAATCCATCACCACCAGCAAGACCTTTACGCCGGACCAGCCGGGCGACTTCAGCGGCGCGTCCGTCAACCTGCGCACCCGCAGCTTTCCCGCGCGCCGCACCCTGACGCTGTCGCTGGGCGGCGGGCTTACGCAAAGCGCCACCGGCAGCAGCGTGCGCGCCGTTCCCGGCGCGCAGAGCGAGTGGCTGGGCACCAGCGCCGGCGGCCGCCGCCTTCCCGGGCTGGTGCGCGCCGCGGGCAACTTCGGCGGCCTGACGCAGCAGTCCATGAACCAGGTGGGCCGCGCGTTCCGCAACGAGTGGGCGCCGGAAAGCACCGACGGCCTGCCCAACGGGTCGGCAAGCCTGTCGCTGGGCGGCGAGGACCCGCTCTTCGGGCATCGCTTCGGCTACGTGGGATCGATGACGTACTCGCGCAGCCAGGAAGTGCGGCTGGACGAGACGCGCTCCCGCGCCGTGGCCAACCCCGACTTTCACGCCCGCACCTACGACGCCTTCCAGGGCAGCAGCGGCGTGAACAGCCTGCTGTGGGGCGGCATGCTGAACCTGAGCACCTTTCTGGGCGGTGCCAGCCACAAGCTGGAGCTGAACAACTCGTACAACCGCTCGGCGGACAACGACGCCTACTTTGGCGTGGGCGAGCTGGAGCAGTTCAGCAACGTGGCCAACGTGCAGCGCACCTCGCTGCGCTACACCGAGCGTTCGGTGGCCAGCAGCCAGCTTCGCGGCACGCACCAGCTGCTGGGCGCCCAGCTGGAGTGGGCCGGCACCCTGTCGCGCGTGACGCGTGACGAGCCGGACCGCGTAGACCTGCTGTACGGCCAGGAGCAGAACCCGGCCGGCGGCCAGTTCGCCAACGCGTGGCTGGGCTTCCTGCCCGACGCGGCCCGCCGCACCTTCTCGGAGCTGGATGAGACGGCGCGCAGCGGCACGGTGGACCTGCGCTTCCCCGCCCTGGGCGGCACCGTGCGCTTCGGCGCGCTGGGCCGGCAGGTGGACCGCAACGCCGAGGCCCGCTCGTACAACCTGAGCAACACCGCGCGCCTCACCGTGCAGCAGCGCGCCGCGTCGCCGGAAGAAATCTTCGACGGCCGCTACTTCCAGGGCGAGGATGCCTACATCCTCATCGCCCCCAACACCACCGGCGGCTCGTACGGCGCGGATGAAAGCGTGGCGGCCGGGTACGCGATGATGGAAATGCCCCTGTCCAGCTCGTTCTCGCTGGTGGGCGGCGCGCGGGTGGAGCGGTGGAACCTGGACGTGAACGCCGAGCGCACGGACGGCGAGCGCGTCCCCGTGAGCCGCCGCAACACCGACATTCTTCCCTCGCTGGCGCTGAACGCGCGCCTGAGCGACGTGCAGAACCTGCGGCTTTCCGTGTCGCAGACGCTGTCGCGCCCGGAGTACCGCGAGCTGGCCGAGATCAGCTACCGCGACCTGGTGAACAACCAGGAAGTGGTGGGCAACGCCGACCTGGTCCGCGCGCTGATCCAGAACTACGACCTGCGCTGGGAGATGTACCCGGCCAGCGGCGAGGTGCTGAGCCTGGGCGTGTTCGCCAAGCGGTTCCGCAACCCCATCGAGCAGATTGAGATCGCGACGTCGGGCGGCAACCAGCTGAGCTACACCAACGCCGAAAGCGCGCTCAACTACGGCGCGGAGCTCGAGGCCCGCAAGGCGCTGGGCGACTTCGCCTCCGTCCTGGAGCCGTTCGCCGTGTCGCTGAACGCCACGGTGATGAAGAGCCGCATCAGCACCGGCAACGATCCCCGCTCGGCCGCCACGCGCGACGACCGCGCCATGGTGGGCCAGGCGCCGTACGTGATCAACGCCGGCCTGAGCTACACCCGCGGCGAGCGGGCCAGCACCAGCGCCACGCTGCTGTTCAACGTGGTGGGCCGCCGGCTGGTTGCCGCGGCGCTGACCCCGCTGCTGGACGACCCGTACGAGCAGCCGCGCCGCATGCTGGACTTCTCCCTGCGCACCCCGCTGCGCCAGGGCGTGTCGCTGAAGCTGGACGCGGAGAACCTGCTGGACTCGCCGGTGGAGTGGAAGCAGGGCGACGTGACGCGCCTGCGCTACCGCACGGGCCGCACGCTGGGCTTCGGCATCAGCTGGGCGCCCTGATGCTCGGGGCCTGGATGGATGGATGAACCGCGGGGCACTCGAGAATCTCGGGTGCCCCGCGGTGCGTTTGGGGGATGGGTGGATGCGGGGGGCGGGAGATACGGGGCTCGATGGAGCCCGGCGCATGCTGAGGCACCCCTCACCCCCCAGCCCCCTCTCCCGCAAGCGGGAGAGGGGGAGCCGTTCGGCGCGGGCGACTGGCTTCGGCGCGCACCCGCGGCTGTGGCCCTCACCCCGCGTGCTGCGCACGACGACCCTCTCCCACGAACGGATGTGGGAGAGGGAGCACACTTCAGTTTCGTGCGTTCCGGACAGTCCGGCGCGGCGGCGGGCTCCCCCCTCTCCCCAGCCCCCTCGCCCGCAAGCGGGGGAGGGGGAGCCGTTCGGTGCGGAGGCGAGTTTGGCGCGCGTCCCAGGCTGCACGGCAGGCAGTTGAAGCCCCGACTCGTGGACGCGTCAGCGGCCACGAGTCGGGGGTTCCCGCTGTTGGAGCGGCGGATTCATTCGCTCCAGATACTCGCGGCCGCGCTCGAATCCCCCACCCGCACCGAACTTTCCGCCCGCCCCAACCCTCCCCCAGTCTTTTTTGGGGGAGGGTGGGCCGGTGGTGCCGGCCCGGGTGGGGGCCGCCCGCGAACTCCGCCCACCGCGCCACTTTCGTACTTTCGTACTTTCGTACTTTCGTACTTTCGTACTTTCGTACTCCGCACTTCATCAGTTCCGCACTAACGCACTCACGCACCCAGCACTCACGCACTTCGTCCTCCTCATCACCAATCCCGCTCCCTACCGTGACAATCGCGTGACCAGAGCGCGGCGGGTACGCTGCAACCGGGGGAGAGATTGTTCCCGTGGTCTGCAGGCCCGCCCGCGTTCGGGCGTGTTCCAAACCTCATCCTCGACTTTCAGGGACGATGAAATTCAACGCTCGGAAGCTGCTCGCGCTCGCGGCGGCGATGCTGTTCGCCGGCTCCGCGGCCGCGTGCGACAGCAACAGCACGGGATCCGACCAGCCCGATCCGCCCACCGGAACCACGGTGACGGTGGTGTCGCCCACCTCCATCCGGGTGACCTGGAACCTGGCGGAAGACGCCACGAGCTATGACGTGGAACGCGCCACGGCCGGCGGCGCCTTTGCCGCCGTGGGCACCGGCATCGCCGGCACCTTCTACGAAGACAACGGCCTCACCGCCGGCACCGAATACACCTACCGCGTGCGCGCCCTGCGCGGCACCAAGGCCAGCGGCTACGGCGCCGAAATCAAGGCGACCACCTCCGCCGCGCCGCCCAAGATCCGCGTCCTTTCGGGCTTCATCAGCAGCAACCAGACGCTGTCGGCCGACACGCTGTACGTGCTGAGCGGATACGTGAAGGTGACCAACGCGGCCACCCTCACCATCCAGCCCGGCACCAAGATCGTCGGCGACACCGCGGCAAGCGCGGCGGGCAGCTCGCTGTGGATCCTGCGCGGCTCCAAGCTGATCGCCGAAGGCACGGCGTCGGCGCCCATCGTCTTCACCTCCTGGCGCACCGCGGGCAACCGCCGGCCGGGCGACTGGGGCGGCATCATCATCGTGGGCAGCGCGCCCATCAACCGCACCGCCACGCCCATCTACACCGAGGGCCCCCAGGGCGCCCGCGAAGACTACAGCAACCCGGGCGGCAACCCCGCGGCGGCCAGCTTCAACGACAACAGCGGTTCGCTGCGCTACGTGCGCATCGAGTTCGCCGGCTTCGACGTGTCCTCCGGCAGCGGCCAGGAGCTGAACAGCCTGTCGATGTACGCGGTGGGACGCGGCACCAAGATCGAGTACGTGCAGTCCATGAGCGGCCTGGACGACTCGTTCGAGTGGTTCGGCGGCGCGGTGGACGGCCGCTACCTGGTGTCGTACGCCTCGGGCGACGACCACTTCGACTGGACGGAAGGCTACCGCGGCCGCAACCAGTTCCTGATCGCCATGCAGGACACGGTGCTTGCCCCGCGCGCCGGCGCCGGCAGCCTGAGCAGCGACCCGCGCGGCTTTGAGGGCGACGGCTGCGAGAACGACAAGGCCGGCTGCACCTACGCCAACACGCCGTTCAGCGCCCCGGTGTTCGCCAACTTCACGCTGATCGGCCCCGGCCCCGGCGTGTTCGCCCAGACCGACGGCAACGGCGCGGTCATGCGCCGCGGCACCGCCGGCACGCTGGTGAACGGCGTGATCGCGCGCTGGCCGGGCGTGGGCATCTCGCTGCGCGACGCGGCCAGCAATGAGCTGCGCCTGGCCGACAGCCTGATGGTTCGCAACGTCCTGCTGGCCGGCAACGGCAGCAACTTCGAGGCGGCCACCGCCAACTTCGGCGCCACCCTGGCCGACGCGGCGTACAACAACCAGGCGCAGGCCGGGTTCGCCGGGCTGTTCACCGCGGTTCCCGCCAGCGGCACGGCGGCGAGCGCCACGGCGCTGGACTTCACCCCGGCCGGCGGCTCGCCCCTGGCTACGGGCGGCATGACCAGCTTCGCCGGAACGCGCATCGAAGGACGCGCCACCAACTTCTTCGGCGGCACGCTGACCGCGACGTCGTACCGCGGCGCGGCGGACCCCAACGGCGCCAAGTGGTGGCAGGGCTGGACCAACTACGCGAACCGGTAAGACCCTTCGCGGGTTGACTACCCACGCGGCGGCGGGAGCTTTCGGGCTCCCGCCGCCCGCTCCGTTTCACGAACCACGTTTTCCGTCGATGATGACCATCGTGCACCGATATCTCCCGCTCGCCCTCCTCGCCCTGGCCGCCGCCTGCGGCTCGTCCGATGCGGACGCGGACGCCGCGCCGGAGGCCACTCCCGCGGTGGTGGACAGCGCCCGCCCGCGCGAACAGGCCATCCGCGCGTTCCAGGCGCAGAGCGGCCCCGCGCCGGCCGGCCTGCGCGGCCTTCCCGCTCCCTCGGCGGACACGCTGGTGGCGCGCTTCGCCTCCGCCGTCGCCCGTGGAGACACGGCGGCGCTGGCGGGGATGGTGATGGACCAGGGCGAGTTCGCGCACTTCTTCTACGCCGGCTCTCCGCAGTCGCTGCCGCCGTACGAGCTGCCGCCGGAGATCATGTGGCTGCAGCTTTCGCAGCAGAGCGAGCGCGGCTTCCGCCGGCTGATGGACCGCTTTGGCGGCAAGGACGTCGTGGGCGCGCAGGGATGGGCGTGCGCGCGCGAGGAGCGACAGGGCACGGACCGCGTGTGGAGCGGGTGCACGCTGCGGGTGCGAGGCGAGACGGCGCCGGTGCCCGTCTTTGGCGGGATCTGGGAGCACGGCGGTGCCTACAAGTTTGTGTCGTACGCCAACGACCTGTAACGAGAAAAAAAGGTCTCACACAGAGGCACAGAGCCGCGGAGAGAAGACGGCGAGGAGATTCCACTGCTCCGCGCGAGATGGAGCAGTTCGGTGGAGGAACGTGATTGGGTGCGCGGCGGCGGGCTGGGGCCCTCACCCCGCGTGCTGCGCACGACGACCCTCTCCCACGAACGGATGTGGGAGAGGGAGCACACCCCAGCCCGGCGCGGATGCTTGGTTCGGCTCGCGGCGGCGACACGTCGTCCGACGGTTGAAACCGCGCCTCGAAATACACGAAGTCCGCCTCCGCGGACAGCGGCGGCGGGTTCGTCGCGCGTCCAATGCAGTTGAAGCCCCGAACGGCGCCTGTGGGCGTCGTGTCGGGGCTTTCTGCTGTTGGCGCGGCGGATACATTCGCTCCAGATACTCGCGGCCGCACCCAGCTCGGCCGCTTTCAATGGATGCCCCGTCCCCGCCAACAACCCTCCCCCAGTCTTTTTTGGGGGAGGGTGGGCCGGTGGTGCCGGCCCGGGTGGGGGCCGCCCGCGAACTCCGCTCATCACGCCGGAATCCGCCGCCGTACTCTCGTACTCTCGTACTCTCGTACTCTCGTACTTCCGTACTTCCGTACTTCCGTACTTTCGCCCTGTTTCCCGCGTGGCCCGGCCGTTGCGCAATCCATCCGCATGTCTTTGCTGGTCCGTTGCACGGCCGCGGGCGCCGCGATACGCCGCCCGCGCATCCTCATCATCAGACCAACGATCCAATCTTCACGCAGCACGCAGGATTTCTGAAAATGCAGACCACGATCGCAGCGCACGGGATTTCCGAAGACGACCTGTTCGTCTGCCCCGACCGCGAACGTACCGGCTTCGTCCCCAGCGAGCGCTGAGCGGCCCGGCACGCGAGAGAAAAAGAAGAAAGCCCCGCCCGGCGCGAACGCCGGGCGGGGCTTTGTCCATCCACAACTCACGTCACGCGGCCGGCAGTTCCGCACCCGTGACTGTCTCTCATGCAAACCCAGGCCGCGGCCCGGCGGCGAATCGCTCCCGCCGAATCCGTCCAGCCGCGTCAGATGGGGGCGATGAAGCTCAGCAGCACGTAGCTGATCGCCGCCATGATCGCCGCGGCGGGAATGGTGAGCACCCACGCCCACACGATCCGCCCCGCCACGCCCCACCGCACCGCCGAAAGCCGCGTCGTGGCGCCCACGCCCACGATGGAGCCGGTGATGGTGTGCGTGGTGCTGACGGGAATGCCGAAGCCCGTCGCCAGCAGAATGCTCAGCGCGCCGCCCGTTTCCGCGCAGAACCCGCCCACGGGCCGCAGCCGCGTGATGCGCGATCCCATGGTGTGCACGATCCGCCATCCGCCAAACAGCGTTCCGGTGCTGAGCGCGGTGTAGGCGCACAGCTCCACCCAGAACGGAATGTGGTCGGCGTTACGCACGTACATGTGGCGAAAGAACCCCGTTTCCTGCGCGAACACGTGGTTCACAGACACCAGCAGCGAAACGATGATGCCCATGGTCTTCTGCGCGTCGTTGGCGCCGTGCGCCAGCGAGAACAGGCCGGAGCTGGCCAGCTGCGCCACGCGGAAGAAGCGGTCCACCTTGCCGCGCGCGGTGCGGTGAAAGATCCACAGCACCGCCACCATCAGCCCGTACCCCAGCGCCATGCCGATCAGCGGCGACAGGACGATGAAGGCCAGCGTCTGGATCCACTTGGTGCCCCACTCGATGGCGCCCATCCCCGCCGCCGCCACCGCCGAACCCGCGTACCCGCCGATCAGCGCGTGCGACGAGCTGCTGGGCAGGCCGTAGAACCAGGTGATCAGGTTCCAGATGATGGCGCCCGTCAGTCCGCCCAGGATGACCGTGGGGGTGACCACGTCCAGGTTGATCATCCCCTTGCCGATGGCCTTGGCCACCGCGGTGCCCACCGTGAAGAGGGCGACGAAGTTGAAGAACGCGGCCCACAGCACGGCGGCCACGGGGCTCAGCACCCGCGTGCCCACCACCGTGGCGATGGAATTGGCCGAATCGTGGAACCCGTTGATGAAGTCGAACGCAAAGGCGACGACGACGATCAGAACGACGTAGGTGACCACGGCCTCAACCGTTCTTAAGGGCGATGCTTTCCAGCACGTTCGCCACGTCGTCGCACTGGTCGATGGCTTCTTCCAGCTTGTCGAACAGCTCCATCCACTTGATGACGTGCAGCGGATCGGGGGTGCCGCTGAACAGGTCGCCCACGGCCTGCGCGTAGATGGCGTCGCCCTCTTCCTCCAGCGCCTTGAGCGCCAGGGTGTGCTCCAGCATGCTCTTGGGCTTCTTCATGCTGCGCACGGCCGTCTCGATGCGGTTGGCGGCGCGCTTCAGCACGTCGGCCAGCTGCGCCGCGTACGGCGGGGCGGCGGTGATGTGAAACATCTGGCAGCGGCGCACGGTGCCGTCCAGCAGGTCGATGACGTCGTCCAGCCGCGAGGTGAGCAGGTGGATGTCCTCACGGTCCAGCGGCGTCACGAAGCTGCGGTCGATGCGCACGATGACGTCGTGCGTGATCTGGTCGGCCTGGTGCTCCCGGTCCTTGACCTCCACCGCCAGCGCGTTGAGCTGCGACGGATCGGCAAAGATGCGGGCCACCAGGTCCGCGCACTCGCACAGCAGCCGGGCGACGTCGTTGAACATGGGAAAGAACTTCTCGTCGCGCGGAATCAGCCCCACGGAGTCCTCCGGAATGTCGGATGAATGTGCACAGCGACGGCGCGAGCGGCCGGTCCCGGCCGTGGTCGCGTCATCTGGACGGAATACTACGGCCCCGCGTGCACGGTGAAAACCGCTGAAGGGGCTGTTTACCGCGGGATGTTACAACCGTTACGGCTGCGTTACAAGACTCGGATAGGTTCGCCGTGTCCCCTGAGGGATCCCGAGCGGAGCAAGGCGTAGCGGATGAAGCAAGTGATCTGTGGGGTGCTGGCGGTGGCGGTGCTGGCCGCGTGCGGCGGCGGGGGCGGCGCCAGCCCCGCCGAGATGAAGCGCAGGGCCCAGGGCGGGCACGCAGGCGGCACCACCACGCTCATCGGCGCGGGAGCCTCGTTTCCCCGCCCCGTGTACGACCGCTGGTTCGCGGAGTACGCCAAGGGGCACCCCGTCCGCGTGAACTACCAGCCCATCGGCTCCGGCGGCGGCATCCGCCAGGTGACGGAGGGCACGGTGGACTTCGGTGCCAGCGACGCGCCCATGACGGACGAGGAGCTGGCCAAGGCGCCGGGGATGGTGCACCTGCCCACGGTGATGGGCGCCGTCACCGTGGCCTACAACCTTCCCCGCATGGCGCAGCCGCTGCGGCTGGACGGCCCCGCGCTGGCCGGCATCTTCGGCGGCCGCATCACCCGGTGGAACGACCCCGCCATCGCCGCGCTCAACCCCGGCGTCACCCTTCCCGCCACGGACGTCATTCCCGTCTACCGCACGGACGGAAGCGGGACCACGTACATCTTCACCGAATACCTGGCCGCCGTCAGCCCGGAGTGGAAGCGGGCCGTGGGCGCGGGCAAGAGCGTGCGCTGGCCCCGCGGGCTGGGCGGCAAGGGCAACGAGGGCGTCACGGGGCAGGTGAAGCAGACCCCCGGCGCGGTGGGCTACGTGGAACTCGCCTATGCGCGCGAGGGCGGCCTGGCGACGGCGTCGCTGCGCAACGCGGCCGGGCAGTTCGTGCAGCCCACGGTGGAGGCCACGGCCGCCGCGGCGGAGAACCTGGGCCCGCTCATCCAGCAGCACCCGGATCTGCGCCTGTCGCTCGTCAACCTGCCCGGCGCGGCGACGTATCCGCTCGCCTCGTGGACGTACCTGCTGCTTCCCCCGCACATGGAGGACTGCCGCACGGCGCGGTCCATCGCCGCGCTAATGCGCTGGTCGCTTACGGAAGGCGGCGGATACGCGCGCGAACTGCACTACGCGCCGCTTCCGGAGGCGGTGCGCGTGCCGGTGCTGCGGAAGCTGGCGGCGGTGACGTGCGGGGCCGCGCGGGAGCCGGTGGGGAACGGCTGAGGGCGGAGGAACGGACGGGCCGAGGGGCTGAAGGTCTTGAGACGGGGCAGTAGATCGGAGCGGAACGCCGGGTGAGGCACGGGCGGCGGGGAGGCCCCTCCCCGTGCAAACTGCCGCACGGAGAGGGGAGAACGGCGGGGCGGTGCGTTTCGGACGGTGCCGCGCGGCCGGAAGGGGCCCCCTCTCCCCGGCCCTCTCCCCCGCTCCGCGGGAGAAAGGGAGACCTCAGCGCGAGGGCGGGCATCGGCGCGGATGGCGCGAGGCGGTTGAAGCCCCGAACGGGGCGCGAATAGCGCCGGGTCGGGGGTTCCCGCGGTTTGAGCGGCGGATTCATTCGCTCAGGACAGCATCAGCGGCGTCGGAGCCAGGAACACGCCGAGATACCACCGGCGCCTGTGGGCGGTGTGTCGGGGGTTCCCGCTGTTTGAGCGGCGGATTCATTCGCTCTCGCCGGGGGTGGGCCGCCGGAAAGCTGGGAGACGGACACGACGAGGACACCACGAACGCGGAGCCACGGCCACGAATGCTCGTCGCCGCTGGCCCGCGTTTGTAACGGCAACCATGACGGCATCGGATGCAACCCGTACCTGAGCAGGCCGGCGCGCTGGCGGGCGCCGCTCCTCCCTTCTACGCGCGGCTGCTTCCCGGCTACGCGCAGGGCAACCTATCCGACCGCACCTACGCGCTCACCATCGGCGCGTTCGGGCTGTCCATCCCCATCCTCTTTGCCCTCATCGTCATCCGCGTGGGCGGCGCGGCGTGGCCGGCGGTACGCGCATTCGGAGCGGCGTTCATCACCGGGACGCGGTGGGACCCGGTTTCCGGCGAGTTCGGCGCCCTTCCCTTCATCTTCGGGACGATGGCGTCGTCGCTGCTGGCGCTGCTGATCGCCGTCCCCCTCTCCGTGGGCCTCGCCATCTTTCTGACGGAACTGGCGCCGCGCTGGCTGGCTGCGCCCATCCAGTTCGGCACGGAGCTGCTGGCCGCCATCCCCAGCGTGGTCTACGGACTGTGGGCCATCTTCGTCCTCGTTCCCTGGCTGCGCTCCAGCATCCAGGAGCCGCTGGCCAACAGCATCGGCAAGTCCATCGGCCTGTTCGCGGGGCCGGCGTACGGCAGCAGCATCCTGGCCGGCGGCGTCATCCTCGCCATCATGATCGTCCCGTTCGTCTCGGCCGTGTCGCGAGAGGTGCTGGCGGCCGTCCCCGTGGCGCAGCGCGAAGCCGCCCTCGCGCTCGGCGCCACGCGGTGGGAGATGACGTGGCAGATCGTGGTCCCCTACGCCGTGCCGGGGATCATCGGCGCCATCATCCTGGGGCTGGGCCGCGCGCTGGGGGAGACGATGGCGATCACGATGGTCATCGGAAACCGGCCGGAGGTCGCGTCCAGCCTCTTTGCCCCCGCGGCGACGATGGCGAGCGTCCTGGCCAACGAGTTCGCCGAAGCGTCGGACGACATGCACCTGGCGGCGCTGATGAGCATCGCGCTGCTGCTGTTCGGCATTACCATCATCGTCAATTCCGTCGCCCGGTTCCTGGTCTGGCGCGTCCGCCTGCGGGGGGGCCGGTGAGCGCGGAACGGATGGGGTCCACGCCGCGCGACCGCCGCCGCCGCGCCATGAGCGCGTTCTGGCTGGCGATGACGGGCGTGGCCGCGCTGCTGACCGTCATTCCCCTGCTGCTCATCTTTTTTCACCTGCTGCGCGCGGGGCTGGGGTCCATGAACCTGGCCTTCTTCACCAGCGTGCCCGCGCCCGTCGGCCAGCCCGGCGGCGGCGTGGGGAACGGCGTGCTGGGGACGGCGCTGCTGGTGGGCCTGGCCGCGCTGATGGGGCTCCCGGTGGCGATCGGCGCCGGGATCTTCCTCGCCGAGGCGGAGGGCGGGCGGCTGGCCAACGGCATCCGCTTCGTGACGGACGTGATGAACGGCATTCCGTCCATCGTCATCGGCATCTTCGTGTGGGCGTGGGTGGTGGTGGCGATGGGGGGATTCACCGCCTTTGCCGGCGGCGTCGCCCTGGCGCTGATGCTCATCCCCATGGTGACGCGCACCACGGAGGAGATGGTGCGCCTCGTCCCCAAGGAGCTCAAGGAAGGCGCGCTGGCGCTTGGCTTTACGCGCTGGCGGACGACGCTGGGCGTGGTGCTTCCCGCCGCGCGCAGCGGCATTCTCACCGGCGTGCTCGTCGCGCTGGCCCGCATCGCGGGGGAAACGGCGCCGCTGCTGTTTACCGCGTTCGGAAACCCGTTCTGGAGCGCCCGGCTTGACCAGCCCATCGCCGCGCTTCCCGTGCAGATCTTTCAGTACGCAATCAGTCCGTTCGAAGACCAGCACCGGCAGGCGTGGGCCGCGTCGCTGCTGCTGATCGGGCTGGTGCTGGCGATGAACCTGGTGGCCCGCTTTCTCATCCGCAGCCCCTTCCGGAGCCGCTGACCATGAACGAAATCCGCACGGCCGCGCCGCAGCCCACCGCGCCGGCCGCACCCATGCAGAACGCCGCCATGACGCACGCGCCCGTTCCCCCCGCCGCCCGCGCGGGATCGCAGGCCGCCACGGAGACCGCCATCCGCGCGGACGACTTCAGCTTCTGGTACGGCGGCACGCGCGCGCTCAACGACATCACGCTGGAGATCCCGGAAAAGCGGGTGACCGCCTTCATCGGGCCCAGCGGCTGCGGCAAGAGCACCTTTCTGCGGTCCATCAACCGCATGAACGACCTGATTCCCGGAACGCGCCACGACGGCGACATCACGCTGCGCGGGGAAAGCGTGTACCGCACCGGGCTGGACGTGGTGCAGCTGCGCAAGCGGGTGGGGATGGTGTTTCAGAAGAGCAACCCGTTCCCCAAGAGCATCTACGAGAACGTGGCGTATGGCGCGCGGGTGAACGGGCTGGCGAAGGGGCGCCGCGCGCTGGACGAGATCGTGGAGCGGTCGCTGAAGCAGGCGGCGCTGTGGGACGAGGTGAGCGACCGGCTGGACCGCAGCGCGCTGGGGCTGAGCGGCGGGCAGCAGCAGCGGCTGTGCATTGCGCGGGCACTGGCCGTGCAGCCGGAGGTGCTGCTGATGGACGAACCGGCCAGCGCGCTGGACCCCATCGCCACGCAGAAGATCGAGGAGCTGGTGTACGAGCTCAAGGACCATTACACCATCGTCATCGTGACGCACAACATGCAGCAGGCGGCGCGCGTGTCGGACTTCACGGCCTTCTTCTACATGGGCGCGCTGGTGGAGATGGGGCGCACGCAGGCCCTGTTCACCAACCCGCGCGAAGAGCGCACCGAAGCGTACATCACGGGGAGGTTTGGATGAGCCCGGTCAGCGGCGTTCGCCACTTTCACGAGGAACTGGCGCGGCTCAAGAGCCAGCTGCTGGACATGTCCGGCCTGGCGGAGGAACTGGTCGCCCGGTCGATGATGGCGCTGCGCCAGCGCGACGCGGACCTGGCGCAGGAGGTCATCCGGCGGGACAACGACCTGGACGCCATGGAGGTGATGATCGACGACATGTGCATCCACCTTCTCGCGCTGCAGCAGCCCATGGCGCGCGACCTCCGGCTGATCACCATGGCGATGAAGATCAGCAACGACCTGGAGCGGGTGGGCGACCACGCGGTCAACATCGCCGAGGCGGTGCGGCACCTGGCGGACCATCCCGTCTACCTGGAGTTTCCGGAGATCGAGGAGATGGGGCGCCTGGCGACGGAAATGCTGAGCGACGCGCTGGACACCTTCGTGCGCGCGGACGCGGAGGGCGCGCGCGAGGTGTGCCGCCGCGACGACCGCGTGGACGGGCTGCACAACTCGCTGTTCCGCATTCTGCTGACGCACATGATGGAGGATCCGCGGCGCATCGGCGCGTCGATGTCGCTGTTCCTGGTGAGCCGCAACCTGGAGCGCATCGGGGACCTGGCCACCAACATCGCGGAGGACGTGGTGTTCCTGGTGGAAGGGCGCAACATCAAGCACAACTCCAGCCTGGGCCACGACATGCGCTGACTTGTCGCGGGTGGCTGGATGGAGCGGGGGCGGCTTTCCGTGCGGAAGGCCGCCCTTTTCGCGTCTGCCTGCCTGTCCAACTGCCGTTTCACACGGAGGTCACGGAGGATGCACGGAGGGCACGGAGGGCACGGGGGAAAAGCGTATTACTGCCCCGAACTCTCGCCCAGGGCGACGAGAAGCTCGTCCAGCTGATCGAAGGTTTCGATCAGTGCTTCGGCGGCTCCGGTCCCGGCGGCGTCGAGCGCTTCCTTGGAGGGATGGGTTTCCCGCAGAACCACCAAGGTCCTGCCGTCCTTTTCCTCGAAGGTCACCGTGGTGACAGACTCGCCCTCGCCACCCTCTTCATTGGTCCACGCCAGGCGCGAATGCGGCTCCACTTCGACATAGGTGCCGAAAAACGCAACGGGCTCGGGATCGAAGTCGAATACCAGCCGGTACTTGCCGCCGACACGTGCATCCACTTCGCAGGACAGCAGGGTCATTCCCATCGACTGGGGCACCCACCAGCGCCTGAACAGTTCGGCCCGGGTAAATGCCTCGAACACGATGCGCGCCGGGCCGTTGATGGTCCGCGTGACCACCACCTCGCGGTCCGACGTCCGTTCCACCGTGGTGCGGTTCTTCGCGGCGCCGGGGCTACGTTCCGTTTCTGCGTTCATCACCGTTCTCCTTTCGAGTAAGTTCCTCGACAACCCTGTCCAGTTCGTCGAAGCGTTGGTCCCAGCGCTGGCGGTATGCCTCCAGCCACGCCGTCTCCTCCTCCAGCCGGCGCGGGCCGAGGCGGCACGTCCGCACCCGCCCGATCTTCTCCGTGATGACGAGCCCCGCCTGCTCCAGGATGCCCACGTGCTTCTTCATGCCCGTGAGCGTCATGTGGAACCGCTCGGCGAGCTCCGTGATCGAAGCGTCGGCTCGCCCGAGCTGCTCCAGAACGCCACGCCGCGTGGGGTCCGAGAGCGCGGCAAACGAAGTATCGAGTCTGATCTTCATATACTGAACCACATGGTATAGTATGTAACGCGAGCCGCCGCGGCATGCAAGGGGTGGCCGAGAGAATCGGTGCGCCGGCGATCCAACAGCCGTTTCACACGGAGGTCACGGAGGATGCACGGAGGTCACGGAGCGTGAGTGCGGCAAGGAATGGCCGCCACCCCGGACGCGCACCGTGCGACCCTTTGGTGTTCATACTTGATTTGCGGAATCGAAAATCGTACAGTGTGGCCGGGGCATGCAGATCCGCACGGACGACGCTGGACAGGGATGATTTGATGTTGAGATTCCCCGCCGGAACCAGACTCCTGCCGGTTATCATCAGTGGACTCCTGATGTTCTGTTCGGCATGCGCCAGCGGGAGGCCGCGCCAGAAACAGGCGATCGGGGCAGGCGTATCGGGTACGTACTCCGTTTCGATCTGCAGCGGGGCGTGCACGGACTCGTCCAGCGCAGCGGTTCGCGGAACCCTCGTTCTGGATGGTCGTCCGTTGCCACTGTCTTCCGTTCCGCGTTCGGCTCTGGAGTACTTCGACAGCCACACGTTCCTGCTGATGAACTCCGAGGGCTGGGGGGAAGCGCTGAATGCCTGCTTTGTTCTGGACAGGGATGATTCGTTCCCCGGGTACGCGGGCTCGACTCCGGTCGGCCTGACGCGTTGGAGCATGGAAGGGGATTCCATCGCGGTTCTGCTGGACCAATCCGCGGACGCGGGATACGTGTCACGCTTCGAGATTCGCGACGGGCGTCTCAGCGGGCGGGGATGGTCAGGCGGACGAGGCGATGCAGCCGTGTCTCTGCCTGATGATGTCGTCCTCGGCCAGCGCACCGGTCCCGCCGACTTCGGACCATGCTTCCGAGCCGCGGAGGATCAGGCGCGCCGCCCATCCGCCCTTCGTTGAAGCCGTCTGACAGAATATCCATCACGCAGAGCAGCAGAGCAGCAGAGAAAGACACAACAGAAGGATATCACACAGAGTCAACGGAGCTAACAGTAAAGATTCTGTACTCTGTTGACTCTGTGTGATGCCGGTCTTTATCTATTCTCTCTGCTCCTCTGCTGCTCTGCGTGATCCAGTCCGTTTTGCTGTTCCTCCGTGCCCTCCGTGCATCCTCCGTGGCCTCCGTGTGAAACGGCCGTTGGATGGCCGGCCGACGCGAAAAGGGCGGCTCCCCGCGCGGGAGCCGCCCTCTGCGCATCGCCATCAACCGAGAAACTAGTCGCGCACCTCGACCGGCGCGGAAAACCACTCGTGCAGCCCCTCGGCCAGCTCGGGGCCGGCGTACTGGGGAACGCCGCGGTGCCACCACGGATCCGTCGCGGGCCCCACCGCGATGCCCGGCTGAAGCATCTCGCGGAACTGCGCGTCCAGCTTCAGCACGTCGCGCACGACGCCCTCCGGAAGGCAGCCCGCCTTGAGGCAGTCTTCCAGCCGGTCGCGCACGGCGAGGTCGTTGTGGTAATCGTACAGGTTCCACGGATACCCCGCGGTGCACTCGTCCACGAACGCGCGCCACTCGCGTACCAGGTCTTCCGGCGCATCGCCGTCCAGCACGTCGACCTTCGGTTCCATTCCGCTCGTCCCGGTGTTGACTGGTCCCCGCATCCCCCGCCCCTCCGGCGCACAACCAGTGCCGTTACGCGGGGCGAACATGCGCTCCACGATCACGCCCGCCATCCCGTGGCGGCAGCCGGTCCATCACCCTCCCCTTCCCCGTCACCGCCCGGCCTGACCGGACGCGGCGCAGGCCGAAACCACGGCGCTCAGGATGACAAGCGAACGAAGCTCCGCGTTGTGCGGCCGGGAACGTCCCGGGCGCGACGGACCGCACGATCTGCGGGGACTGGTCGCGACTTTGCATAGCGATCCTTGCTTACCCACGCGCGGCCCACACCAGCGACCGGAGCAGGACAGACTGTCGGACCTGCTGGATCTTTCCGAACTCTTCGGCGACTTTCGCGACGAGGGCCGCGCCCAGCTGGCGCGGCTCGACGAGGCGCTGGCTCAGGCGGAAGCCGGCACCGCGCTCGCCGCGGAGGACCGCGCCGAGCTCATGCGCGCGCTGCACACGCTCAAGGGCAACGCGGCCATGCTCGGCCTGCGCCCGCTGCAGGAGCTGGTGCACACGGTGGAGGATGCGTTCAAGGGCGCCGCCTCGCTCGCCTCCCTGCCGCTGGACGTGCTGCAGCGCTCCGGCTCCGCGCTGCGCCGCGCGCTGGAAGTGGCCGGCTCCCCCACACAGGAAGACGGATTCGCGCCGCTCCCCGTCCTTCGCGCCGAACTGACGGACGCGCTCGCCGCCCCCGCCGCGGACGATGGACCCGGAGAGCCGGAATCCGCCGCTGATCCCGTGGCAGCGGACGCCATCCATCCCGATGACGATCCCCAGGCGCCCGCGGTCACGCCGGCGCCCGCATCGGCCGAAGCCGCTGCCCTCGCGGAAGATGCGACCAATGCCGGGGCGCCCGCCGTTCCGCCTCCCGCGTCCGCGGTCGTGCCCGCCGCGCCGGTCCTGGCGCCGGAGTGGACCGGGGTGCGCGAGGAAACCATCCGCATTCCGTTCGACCGGCTGGACCCGCTGCTGAGCCAGGTGGACGACCTGGTGCGCGCAGTGGAAAGCCTGCGCACCTGGGCGGCGGGCCACGCGGACGCGCTGCAGGCCGCGGGACTGCGCCGGGGGATGGGCGAGCACGTCGAGACGCTGGAGGGGATCGCGGGCACCGTGCGCCGCTCCGCCACCTCGCTGCGCCTGGTGGCCGTGGAGCGCGTCTTCAGCCGCTTTCCCGCGCTGGCCGCCGACCTGGCCCGCGAGCGCGGCAAACGCGTCCGCGTGGAGCTGGCGGGCGAGGGCACGGAGCTGGACAAGGCGACCGCCGACGCGCTGCTGGACCCGCTCCTCCATCTGGTCCGCAACGCGGTGGACCACGGGGTGGAAACGCCGGACGAGCGCCGCGCGGCGGGCAAGCCGGAAGCGGCCGTCATCCGCCTGTCCGCGGCGCAGGAAGGCGACCGCGTGCGCATCGAGGTGGAAGACGACGGCCGCGGGCTGAACCGCGCCTTCATCGAGCAGCGCGGGCGCGAACTGGGGCTGCTGGCCACGGACGATCCATCCCCAGAAGAGGTGGATGAACTGCTGTTCCGCCCCGGCTTCAGCACGCGGCGCGAGGCGGACGAAATCAGCGGGCGCGGCGTGGGGCTGGACGTGGTGCGCGCCGCCGTGTCGCGTATGCGCGGCCAGGTGTGGGTGGAAGACGGCGACGAGGGCGGCACCCGCTTCGTGCTGCAGCTTCCGCTGACGGTGGCCATGGTTCCCGTCCTCTTCTTTCACGCCGCCGGGCAGACGCTGGCCATCCCCGCGCTGGACGTGGAGGAAACGCTGCGCGCCGGCCCCCCGGGCCAGGTGGGCGCCGCGGAAACGGTGCCCGTGCGCGACGAGGCCCTGCCGCTGATCCGCGTGGAGCGCGTCTTTGGCTGGGATGCCGCGCCGGACCCGGCGTACGTGCTGGTGCTTCGCCGCGGAACGCGGGCGGCGGCGCTGGGCGCCGACCGGCTTTTGGCGCAGGACTCGGCCACCGTGCGCGCCCTTCCCGCCGCGCTGGGCAGCCCGCGGGGCGTGTCGGGCGCGGTGGTGGACGCGGGCGGCCGGGTGGTGCTTCTGCTTGACCCTGAACACATGCTGCAGATGAACGTGGACCTGTACCGCGGAGGAGCGGGTGGCGGATGAACGGCGCAGGCGGCTGCTGGTGGTGGAAGACAGCCCCATGATGGTGCGGATGTACCGCATGGTACTCGGCGGCCGGTACGAGCTGGCGTTCGCGCCGGACGGCGCGCAGGGGCTGGACGCCGCCGCGCGCGAGCCGGCGCTGGACGGGCTGGTGGTGGACATCAACATGCCCGCCATGGACGGCCTGGAGTTCATCCGGCGCCTTCGCGGCGAACTGGGGATGACGGAGGTTCCCGTGCTGGTGTGCTCCACCGAGGCCACGGAGGCGGACCGCGAGTCCGCCCGCGCCAGCGGCGCCAACGGCTTTCTGCCCAAGCCGTGGACCCCGCCGGAGCTGCTGGCCGCGCTGGAGGCCCACCTGGGCGGGGCCGCGGCGTGAGCGTGCTGGCCGTGCACGCGGGCGGGGCGGAGTTCGGTATTCCCGCCGACCGCGTGCGCGAGGTGCTGCGCCCGCCGCCGCTCACCCGCGTTCCCGCCCCCCCGCCGGGGATCCTGGGGGTGGCGCAGGTGCGCGGAACGGTGCTGGCGGTCATGGACCTGGGCGCGCGGCTGGGCATGGCGCCCGTGGCCAGCGACGGGCGGCTGGTGGTGGTGTGGGGGCGCGGCCGCGAAGCGGTGGGACTGCTGGTGGACCGCGTGGTGGGGCTGGCGGAGGCGGAGGACGGCGAGTCCGCCCCGCCCGCCGAAGCGGAGGCGGCGCTGCCGGCCGGATGGCTGGCCGGCGTGTCCGCGCCCGCGCCGGGACGGCGCGTGGCGCTGCTGCACCTGGAACGAGTCCTGGGCGAAGAGGCGACATGAACAGTTCGTGGTTCGACAACATGGGCGTGCGCAACAAGATCCTGCTGGGGTTCGCGCCCGTGCTGCTGCTGATGATCATCATCGCGGCCGCGGTCGCCGCCCAGGGCATGCGCATCCGCGCACTGGACCAGGAGTCCGAGCGCGCCGAGCGGGTGCAGCGCGAGGCGGCGGAGCTGGACGTGGCCATCAGCGACCGCACGCTGGCCTTTCGCGACTTTCTGCTCAGCGGCCAGGACACGGCGCTGACCATGTACGCCGAGGCCGACCAGCGGGTGAAGCTGCACCTGGACAGCGCCCAGTTCTACGTGCGCGACACCACGCAGCACGCCCGGCTGGATTCCACCGTGCAGTTTTCGCAGGCGTGGGTGGACACCGTCGCCGTGCCGGGAATCGCGCTGCGGCGCGCCACGCTGCGCCCTGGCGGCCCGGGGATCGATTCCATCGTACGCTTTGTCCAGAGCGGGGTGGGCCGGCGCGGCGCCGGCCGCGCCCGCGCCATGCTGGGCCGCTTTGACGACCGCGCGCTGGAGCTTTCCGCCGAACGCCGCGCGGACGTGCGCAAGGCCACTTCGCAGGCCCGCGACACCGCGGTGGGGCTTACGGTGCTGGGGATCATCATGGCGCTGGGAGCCGCGTGGCTGCTGGCCAACCGCATCAGCCGCCCGCTGCAGGACGCCGTCGCCTTTGCCAGCGGCGTGGCGGAGGGCGACCTGACGGGGCAGGCCCACGCCGGGAGCACGGACGAACTGGGGCAGCTGACCACCACGCTCAACCGCATGTCGGGCGACCTGCGCGGCGCGGTGGGCGGCGTGAACACCGCCGCGCTGCAGACCGCCGCCGCCGCCGAGCAGATCGCCGCCAGCTCGCAGCGGCTGGCGGCGACCATCGACGACCAGGTGGCCGCCACCGAGCAGACGTCCACCTCGATGGAGGAGATCGCCGCGCAGATCACCCGCGTGGCCTCCAGCGCCGAGTCGCTGGCCGCGTCGGTGGAGCAGACTTCCAGTTCCATCGCCGAGATGGGGCAGTCCATCGAACACACCGCCGGCAGCGCCGACACGCTGGGCTCCGCGGTGGAAGAAACGTCGGCCACCATCGAGGAGATGGCCGCCAGCATCCAGCAGGTGGGGCGCCACGTGGACGAAACGCGCCGCATCGCCTCCGAGGCGGAAATCGCCGCCACGACCGGAGGCGAGACGGTGGGACAGACGGTGGACGGAATGCGCCGCATTCACGACGAGGTCAACCGCCTCACCGAGCGGATGCGGGTGCTGGGCGGGCAGGGCGAGTCGGTGGGGCAGATTTCGCAGACCATCGAGGACATCGCCGACCAGACCAACCTGCTGGCGCTGAACGCGGCCATCGAGGCGGCCCGCGCGGGCGAGCACGGGCGCGGCTTCGCGGTGGTGGCGCAGGAGATCCGCCGCCTGGCCGAGCGCTCGGTGGATTCGGCGCGCGAGATCAACCAGACGGTGCGCTCCGTCCGCAGCGGCGTGGACGCGGCGGTGGAAAGCAGCGGCTCGCTGGCGGAGCGGACGCAGCAGGGAATCACCCTGGCGGAGGGGGCGTCGCGGGCGCTGGAACGCATCGTGGATGCGTCGGCGCGCACCAGCCAGCTGATGCAGGAGGTTTCGCTCGCCACCGGGCAGCAGATCCTGGCGGCGCAGCAGGCGCAGCAGGCCACGCAGCACATCCAGCGCGTGACGGAAGAGGTGAGGATCGCCACCCGCGAGCAGTCCATCGCCAGCCGCCAGATCGTGCAGGCCACGGAAAACATGAACCAGCAGACGCAGGAAGTCTTCGCGGCCACGGCGGAGCAGAAGCGGGGCGGCGAAATGATCCTGCGCGCCACCGAAAACATCGCGCAGGGCGCCCGCGCGGCGCAGACCTCCGTGCGCGAAGCGCAGCGCGCGGCCGAAGACGTGTCGGGGCAGGCCGCCCGGCTGACCGAGCTGGTGAGCCGCTTCCGTGTCTGAGCGCTCCCCGTCCGACCGCCGCGCCCCCGACCCCGTGGCCGACCTCCTGGCCGCGGGCGACGCGGAGGGGGCCGCCGCGCGCGCCCTGGCCACCGCGGCGGACGAGCGCCCCTGGGTGCGCGAGCGCGCCCTGGCCTCCACGCCCCGGCTGCGCAACGCCCGCCTCCTTCTTCCCGCGCTGGAGGCGGCGCTGCGCGACGGGGGCGACGCGGGGCGCCGCAACGCCGCTCGCTCGCTGCTGGCGGCCATGTCCGCCCCCGGCGCGCTTCCCGGCGCGCTGCGCATGCTGGACCGGCTGACGCGGCACGACCCGGACGGAGACGTGCGGCTGCTGGCGGCTTCGGCGCTGGGCGAGTCGCAGAACCCGGGCGCCCGCGCCGCGCTGGAGGCGGCGCTGGTGGACGAGGACGCCAACGTGGCCGCGGCCGCCGCGGACGCGCTGGGCTCCCTGGGCGACCCGCGCTCCGTGGACGCGCTGGCCGCCGTGACCGCGGGGGGCGATCCCTGGCGGGCGCTGGCGGCGGTGTTCGCGCTGGGGCGCATCGGCGCGGCGCGCGCGCTCCCCGCGCTGGCGGCCGCCGTGGCGGACCCCATGCTGGCCGGCGCCGCGGTGGAAGCCATCGGCGAACTGGGCGATCCCGCCGCCATGGACGCGCTCCGCACCGCCGCGGAGTCGGGGGACGAGGAGCTGCGCGCGGCGGTGCTGCAGGCGGCGGCGGGGCTCATCCCCTCTTCCCCCCCGCCGCCGCCGGAGTGGCTGCGGCAGGCCGCGCGGGCGGACGAGGCGCGGCTGGTGGAGCAGTTCCGCGCGGACGACACGGGCGACTCGCGCGCCGCCGTCCTGCTGGGCATCGCGGGGACGGAAACGGCCGCCGCGCTCCTGGGCGACGCGCTGGGCGAGCCGGAGCGCGGGCCCGCGGCGGCCGGCGCGCTCGGCCTCCTGCCGCCGGACGTGGCCCTCGCCGTCCTCCTTCCCCGCCTGCACGGAGCGGACGCGGGAGCGCGGGCGGAGCTGCTGGCCGCCCTTCCCGCCCTGCCGGACCGCGCGTCGGCGGAGGCGGTGGCGGCGCTGCTGGGGGATGACGACGCGGAGGTGCGCGCCACGGCGGCGGAGTCGCTGGCCCGCGCCCTTCCCGGGGCGGAGGGGCGCGAAGTCGTAGCCTCGGCGCTGGCGGACCCCGCGCGCCGGACCGGCGCGGCGCTGGCCCTGGGCCGCTTCCCGGGGGACGCGTGCGACCTGCTCCTTCCCCTGCTGGCGGACGAGTCTGCGGACACGCGCCGCGCGGCGGCGGAGGGAATCGCGCGCTGCTCCCGGCCGGACGCGCTCGCCCTGGTGACCGCCGCCCTGCGGCGGGAACGGGACCCGGCCACCCTGCGCGCCCTGGCCGCCGCGCTGGCCACCACCGGCGGCGCGGCCGCCGTTCCCCCGCTGGCGGAGCTGGCGGAGGGCGGAGACCCGGGGGCGCGATTCGCCGCCGTGCGCGCGCTGGGCCGCACGGGTGCGCCGGAAGCGGTGGACGCCCTGCTGCGCGTGCTCGGCGGCACGGACGATCCCGGCGTGGAGGCGGCCGCCCTCGCCGCGCTGGGCGAGCTGGGCGATCCGCGGGGGACGGAGGCGGTGACGGCGCGGATGGAGTCCGGCGACCGAGACCTGCGGCGGGTGGCGGCCATCGCGCTGCGGAAGATCGCCCCGCCGGGCGCGGCGGAGCGGCTGGTGCGGGCGCTGGCGGATCCGGACTGGCGCGTGCGCCTGGCCGCGGCGCGCACCCTGGCCCGGGTGGACGCGCCGGAAGCCCTTTCCGCCCTGCGCGAGGTGCGCGCGTGCGACAGCGATCCGCTGGTGCGGCAGGCCGCGGCGCGCGCGCTGGGTGAGGGCTGATGCCGGTTCCCCTGCTGGACGACGAGTTCCGCTTGTGGACGGAATGGCTGCGCGAGGAGCTGGGCCACCGCTGGGGCCCGGAGCGGCGCGAAATCCTGCGCACGCGGCTGGAGCCGCGCCGCGCCGCGCTGGGGCTGGACAGCTTCGACGCCCTCCTCTTCCACCTCCGCTTTCACCCGGAGCGCGAGGCGGAGCGTGCGCTGCTGGTGCCGCACCTGACCAACAACGAAAGCTACTTCTGCCGCGAGCAGGGAAGCCTGGAGGTCATTCGCGACGAGGTCTTTCCCGCCCTGCGGCAGCAGCTGGGCGCGGGCGGGCAGGCGCGGCTGCTGAGCGCCGCCTGCTCCACGGGGGAAGAAGCGTACACCCTGTCCATCCTGGCGGCGGAGGCGGGCGTCTTCACCGCCCCGGGCGCGCTGCGGGTGACCGGGGTGGACGTGGACCCCGCCGCGCTCGGGCGGGCGGAGGCCGGGGTATACGGCGAGCACGCCTTTCGCGGAACCGGCGCCGCGTGGCGGGCGCGCTTTTTTGAAAAGCAGGGCGCCGAACAGTGGTCCGTGAAGCCCGCGGTGCGGGAGCCGGTGCGCTTTCGCCCCGCCAACCTGGTGCAGAACGACTGGTGGCGCGGTCTGCCTCCCCAGCACCTGATCCTGTGCCGGAACGTGATGATCTACTTTGACGCCGACGCCGTGCTTCGTGCCGCGCGCGGCCTGTGGGAGGCGCTGGCCCCCGGCGGATACCTGTTCCTGGGGCACGCCGAAAGCCTGCGCCAGGTTCCGGTTCCGTTCAACCTGGAGCGCCGCCCGGGCGCGCTCTTCTATCGCCGGCCGGAAGGGGACGCGTGACGCAGCCCGCGCGGGTCCTGCTGGTGGATGACAGCGCCTTCGTACGCCGGGCCACGGAGCGCATGCTGGCGCCGCTGGCGGGCGTTTCCGTCGTCGGCTTCGCGCGCGACGGGGAGGAAGCGGTGCAGCAGGTGCGCGACCTGCGCCCGGACCTGGTCATCATGGACGTGGAAATGCCGGGGATGGACGGCGTGGCCGCGCTCGAACGCATCATGCGCGAGTGCCCCACGCCCGTCCTCCTCCTCAGCTCGCACACGCGCGACGGGGCGGAGATCACGCTGCGCGCGCTGGAGCACGGCGCGGTGGACTTTCTGGACAAGGGGGGTGCGGCTTCGTCCATGGACATTCATGCGCTCGCCCCCGTGCTGCGCGAAAAGGTGTGGGCCGTGCTCAAGGCGCGCACCGATCCGCTGCGCGCACCGGCGGAGTCCGGCCGCGCGGCGCGGGCGGTGGACAGCGCCCCGGCGCCCGCCCATCCGGGGCGGTACGAGGTGGTGGCGATCGGTACCTCCACCGGGGGCCCGCGCGCGCTGGCGGAGCTGATTCCCGCCCTTCCCGCCGGGTTCGCGGCCGCCGTGGTGGTCGCGCAGCACATGCCGGCGGGCTTTACCGAAACGCTTTCCGAGCGGCTGGACAAGCGCTCGCCGCTGCGGGTGAGCGAGGCGCGCGACGGCGACGCGGTGCTCCCCGGCTGCGTGCTCATTGCCCCCGGCGGGCGGCAGATGGAGCTGCGGCGCACGGGGGGCGCGCTGACGGTGCACGTGTTCGACGATCCCGGCCAGCTGCACAAGCCCAGCGTGGACCTGCTCTTCCGGTCGGTGGCGCGGGTGGCGGGGGCCGCCTCGGTGGGGGTGGTGCTGACGGGAATGGGAAGCGACGGCGCGGCGGGGCTGGAGGGGATCCGCGCCGCGGGAGGCCGCACCTTCGTGGAAAGCGCGCGGACGGCGGTGATCAACGGCATGCCCGCCGCGGCCCGCGGCGCCGCCGAGCGTGACCTTGCGCTGGACGAGGTCGCCGGCGTTCTGGCCGCCATCGTGGGAGCGGAGTGATGGCACAGGTACTGGTGGTGGACGATCAGAAGGTGTCGCGGATGACGGTGGCCGCGATCCTCAACTCGGCGGGGCACTCGGTGCAGACGGCCGCGTCCGGGCCGGAGGGGATCGAGTCCGCCACCTCCGGCTGCCCCGACGTCATCGTGCTGGACGTGCAGATGCCGGGGATGGACGGGTTCGAGGTGGTGGAGCGGTTGAAGCAGAACGCCTCCACCGCCCCCATCCCCATTCTGCTGCTGACCGCGCAGGCGCCCACGGACGAGCTGCTGGTGCGCGGGCTGGAGCTGGGCGCGTACGACTTTCTCAACAAGGGGTGCAGCCGCGCCGAGCTGCTGGCGCGCGTGGGGGTCATGGCGCGCATCAAGCGCGGGTACGACGAGCTTTCGTCCGTGGCGCGCGTGTCGGGGCTGGCGCTGGAGTCGGGGGAGCTGCAGGCGCTGGCGGACGGCGTGGCCGAGCAGGTGGCGCGCACCTTTCGCGCGGACGACGTGCTGCTGACGCTTCCCGGCGACACGGCGATGACGGAGGTGCGCGCGTCGCACGGCATTCCCACGCTGGACCCGCGCTGGTTCGTGCTGGTGGACCTGGTGCTGGACCGGCTTTCGTGCGGGCCCAACGCGCCCGCGATCGCGTTCGATGGCGCGGTGGAAGACTGGCCGCACCCCTTTGCCACCGGCGCGGGCGTGTGCGTGACGCGGTCCACGGGCGGGCCGGCGGTGCTGGCCGCGTTCCGGCGGGACGGGGCCCCGTTCGGCGAAGAGGATCTGGCGCTGCTGGCGCTGCTGGGGCGGCAGGCCACGCTCGCGCTGGACAACGCGGTGCTGCACGCGCAGACGCGCCAGCAGGCGCGCACGCTGGAAGAGCAGGCCGGCGCGCTGGAACGGGCCATGACGGAGCGATCGCGCTTCTTTGCGTCCATGAGCCACGAACTGCGCACGCCCATCAACGCGATCCTGGGCTACAGCGACCTGCTGCGTGAAGGGGTGTACGGCTCGCTGGAGCCCAAGCAGTCCGGCGCGCTGGAGCGGGTGGTGCGCAGCGGCCGGCACCTGCTGGAGCTGGTGAACGACGTGCTCGACATCAGCAAGCTGGAAGCGGGCAAGCTGGAGATCTTTCCCGAGCCCACGTCGCTGGGGTCGCTGCTGCGCGAGGTGTCGTCCACGGTGGAGCTGCAGGCGCGCGACAAGAAGCTGGACCTGCTGCTGCGGATGGACGACGACATCGTGGCCGTCACCGATCCGGGCCGGCTGCGGCAGATCGTGCTGAACCTGCTGAGCAACGCGGTCAAGTTCACCGACGTGGGGAGCGTGCGGCTGGTGCTGAGCCGCTATGGCACCTGGGCCGAGGTGCGGGTGGAAGACACGGGCCCCGGCATCGCGCTGGAAGACCAGGAGCGCGTGTTTCAGGAGTTCGAGCAGACGCGCGGGGCGGCGGGGCGCGGCGGCACGGGGCTGGGCCTGCCCATCTCGCGGCGCCTGGCGGAGCTGCTGGGCGGCAGCCTGAACGTGCGCAGCACGCCGGGCGAGGGCTCCGTCTTTACCCTGCGCCTGCCGCTGGCCCGCGCGCCGGTCCCCGCTGCGGAGGCGCCGGTACCGGCCTCCTGATCGTGCCGGACCTCCGTCACACCGTGGAAGAGCCGTCCAGCAGCCGGACGAGCTTTTCCCGCTGAAAGACAAAGATCCCCCACAGGCACTCGCCTGTGGGGGATCTTTACAGTGGAGCGCGCCGTCTCCTCAGCCTCGATCAAAGGCGTCGGAAACCAGCATTTCCCCATCCGCCCGGTGCTTACCGGCCGAAGCGGACGTACACGGCTTCACCGGTCTCGCTCGCCACTTCGACGGCGCGGTTCATCGTCGCCGCGGCGTCGGTGGAGGTGGCCTGCAGCACGGGGGCGTCCAGGTTCATCGCCGTCGCGCCGGCGCACTGCACGGTGATCGTCATGGGCGAGTAGATGCCCCCCGTCAGGACGTTCGCCACCAGGTTCAGAAACGACTGCTGCGTCTCCACCTTCGCGACGCCGTTCGGGCACTGCGAGGCGGTTTCCACCGTGGAGGGCGGCACCAGGCCAGCGATAAAGGAGTGCGCCCACTCCTTTTTGACTTCGACACCGTTCGGGGTGCGGCCCGTATCGACTGTGGCGTGGTAGCAGCCGTCGAGGGCAAAGACGAGGGCGGGGGCGGCGAGCAGGTGAGACTTGATGCGCATGGTTCTCAAAAAAACGGGAGGTGAGATGCCGCTGCCTGAGGGGGAGCGGCGGTGGAGCAGACACTGCGGGTCTGCCTTATGTCTGGCGTAGAGCGTGGGTGCGTCAGCCGGCGCGGGCGAGCCGGACGCCGGAATGGAAGCAGGTGCCGTAGCGGGTGGCTCGCGCGGCGGACAGAGGGCGTTCCGGTCTCGCGGATGTGATGCGATCGCCCGGATGGGCGGGAGGTTCAGCGCGGACCGTCAGATTCAAGTCAGGACAGGAATGCGGCAGCGAGGCGGATGTGGGAGAGTTGCCGGGGCGCGTCCTGGATGTGTAGCAGTTGAGACTGCGGCCCGTCCACCTGTTGCACGAAGTGTCGCGCCAGGACTGCTCAGCGGCCAGAAACATTGCTGGAAAGAACGGTTTCCGCAAGGAGAGTATTCCCCCTCACTTCCGGCGCAGTACCTGGGTTTTCCGCCATCGTTCGGAAGGCGCCATCCCGTTTGGCGCGACTCGATGAAGAGGTCCACGGATGGTCCGCTTCCGTGGAGGCGCCCCGCCATGCGACCCGCGCGGAGCGAATCTGCTACGACGATCGTCAGCCCCGATGATGTTGCTCCGCGGAGATGAACGGCGGCCCATCACCCGAACCGCCGGGCGCTGTTGCCTGAATGGACTGCGGCGGCGGATATTGCCACTCAGATCGTGAGCGCCCGAGAATCGGTCACGATGCCGACATCCCCGATCCCATTCTGTTGATGAAGCGAGTTGAACGGCTGGGCGAGGCGGCCGCGCCGGACGGCACCGTGCTGACGCTGTACCGGCACGACGGCGCCTACGCCATCCGCGTAAACAACGTGGAGTTGATGAACACGCGCCGCTTTCATTCCGAGGAGCAGCTGGCGGAGCGCGTCTGCCTTCCGCTTCGCGACACGGCCGGGGCGAGCGTGCTCATCGGCGGGCTGGGCTTCGGGTTCACGCTCAAGGCGGCGCTGCGCGTGCTGCCGGCGGACGCGTCGGTGGTGGTGGCGGAGATCGTGGAGGGGATCATCGACTGGAACCGCAATCCCGAGTACCCGCTGGCCGCCGGTGCGCTCGCCGACCCGCGCGTGGACCTGCGCCTGGACGACGTGGCCAACGTGCTGCGCGACGGCCGCGGCCAGTACGACGCCATCATGCTGGACGTGGATAACGGCGCGGGCGCGCTCACCACCGGCGGCAACGCGGCCCTCTACCGCGCGGACGGTGTGCGCACCGCGATGGCGGCTCTGCGCCCCGGCGGCCGCCTGGCCTACTGGTCCGCGGAGGAGGAGCCGCAGTTCGCCGCGCTTCTCCGCAAGCTGGGCCTCACCGTCGATGAACTCCGCGTCCCCGCCCACGCCGGCAAATCCGGCCCGCGCCACACCCTCCTGATCGCGCGGGTGGCGGCGAAGTAGCCGTCTCGCGCGGACGAGGAGCGAACGAGAGGCGCCACCCGCAATCGCGAGTGGCGCCTCCTGTGTATCCGGTCGTTCAACAGGATGATTGAATCCGGTGGCCAAGCGACTCGCGCTCAGTCTCCCCACTGCGGCGGAGAGCCGGGCTCGGGGTCGGCGTTACTCCGGCTGGAGCTGACCGACCTTCTCCCAGAGGGGACTGGCCTGCTGCACCATGACGACCTGAATGGCGCCACCCTGGCCATCCGAAGCCGCGCGAACGGGCTGCAGCGTAGCCGTAACCTGATCGGGCGACAGCTTGTACATACCGCCGGTGCTGGCATCCACGGCAAGGCCAATCAGTCCGCCGAAAACCAGGTTGCCGGCAACCCAGCCGCTCACCGATCTCGTGATCGGCAGTTCATACGGCTGGTATCCGTCCATTTCGATGCGGACGACGTGCGTTCCCTTGCGGGGCATCTGGTAGATCGCGGGGGTGATCCCGGCTTCCTGGCCGTCCACGAAGAGGCGGGCGCCTGACGGGGTGGACGAAATCGCAATGCCCTGCTTGCTGCCCTGCATGATGGTGCCGCAGGCGGCCAGGCCGAGGATGCTGGCGCCCACTACGAGGCGGGAGATGGAGCGGTGAATCAAGGTATCCCCACATGGAGGGGTGGTAAGTACCGGAGAGATCAGTCCCTTCCGGTTGATCCGCCTTCGCGTGAAGGCGGGCAGCAAGGAATGCCAGATTAGTGCGGGTGCTACAACGTGCTACGGGCGCGTCCGCTGTCGCGACGGGGATGCAGAGGTGCGCGAGGGCAGGTAGCTGCGGGCGGGTATGCTAAACGGTCCGACATGAAGAAGCAAGAGCAGTGGCCGGGTGGGAGCGGTAGACACCCGCACGACCCAGCGGGCGGCTATCGATCCCGGAGCCGAGCCCAGGAGGTACAGCGCCTGGCCAGCAACCGGGATAGATGTGACGGGTGCTGAATGCACCCGTCACTGTGCCGAGGCCCGCTCCCCAGCTGAACGGCGCGGACTGACGCGCATCTGCATGGCGAAGCACGGCTTCTCATCCGGCCCCACCTTCATGCCGCCCAGGAGACGTTCCATGTCCGAGACCACCCCGCCGCGCCAGCCGTACGTAAAACCCAAGCTCTCGGTCTTCGGCGACATGGCCGCTCTGACGCTTACGGTTGCCATCAACAAGAACAAGAACGACTCCATCAACGGCGGCAACAACCTCAAGACCTGACCTCGCCGATCACGTCATGCGCGAAATCGAAGCGCGGATTGAATACGAAGCGCGGGCGATCTGGACGGATGACGATCCACGGACGCTGTTCCGCGGTGGTGGAGAGCCGGTGAGCACGCGGTGAGCCCGTGCCACATGCGTGACCACCGGCAGGAACGGAAGATCCAGACGCACGAAAGCCCCGCCGTATGTTACGGCGGGGCTTTCGTGTACGAACATGCGCCCGACAGGATTCGAACCTGTGACCTCTAGCTCCGGAGGCTAGCGTTCCAACCGAGCGGACTGGCCGTTCTGGCGGATGCACTCCATCAGCCCATGAACGCCGGTGGATGGATTGCCGCCGGCTGCGCCATGCTTTTCCTGGTTCTTGTCGAGCGCCCTGGCCCTGCGCACCGCATCCTCGTATCCGTTCGCGAGATCACCGAATCGCAGGTGCTTGTCGTACCCGGACAGGTGCCGCCTGAGCGCGGTGACGGCGGCGCTGCACGACAGATGGCCGGTTTGATCCGCGAAGTGCAGCAGCAGCCAGAGTTCAAAGCAGGGATTGGATACGGCAAGCTCAATCCTGCTCCGGGCGGCCAGAGCGCGCGCTTCGTCCAGCCGCGGATGTTCGTCCACGTCCACGACGCACCACGCCTGGTCGTAGGCCAGATTCTCATCATCCGCGCGGCGCGCATCGCGGACCGACTCGTCGCGCAGTTCAATCGCGCGCTCCACCAGCCCGAGCGGATTGCCGCTGGATGAGTGAATGTCCAGCCGCACGGTCGTTACACCGTGCGCGATCTTGAACCCGTTGATGTACTGAGGCTCCGTCACCTTTCCCTCGCACACCACGAGGATATAAGGAAGCGGATCACGCGTCGGCCCCCTGCGCTGAAGGGCCCGGCCGGAGTCCCGGCGAGCGTCGCGCCTGGCCATCAATCCCCCGCGGTGAGCCCGAGATTCGGTTCACCGATGGCGGGTACGGCGCCGTACCGCCCCTGCAGGTATCCGCGCTCCAGATTCTCGTGCTTGCGCGCGCGGAAATCCGTGAGCGGAAACAGCCGCGTCGCGCCGTCCTGCCCCTTCTCCGTAAACCAGATCTGATCCCGCCGCAGGATCGACGTGTCGAGCAGATTGGTATCGTGAGTGTTGAAGATCAGTTGCGCGTTGTTCGGATTGGTCTCCGGATTCGTGAACATCCGTATGATGCTCAGGGCAAGGTGCGTATGCAGGCTGCGATCGAGTTCATCAACCACCATCACGCCGCCGGTCCCTAGCACCGCCATGATGATCCCGGCCATGGCGAAGAGGGTCTGCGTGCCCTGCGACTCCTGCTCGAACGGCAGAGCTACGTCTTCCCCGGCCCCCGCACGATGCCTGAGACGCACGGTTGTCGCGGGACGAGGTGAAAACGGGGGAACGGGAAGCTCCGGGTCGGCGGCCTTCAGCCCGAGCCGGCTGGCATACGCGCTCATGTCCCCCTCCACCACCTCGAGGCCGCTGATGCCGAGATCCGCGAGTTCAAGGATTCTGAGGAGATCAGACCCAAGTTGTTCGTTCTGGCAGATGCTGAACCCGGCGAGATCAAGGTGAGCCCGGGAGCTTTCGCTCACCATGAACAGGCCAGACCCGAACCACGCATAGACGCGGTCGAGCATTGGATGATTGTTCCGCGCAGCAACCGAAAGAAACAGGCTGTTCGGCCGGGTAAATCTGGCGATCGTGCGATTCTCTCCCTTGAGATTCCGGCTGAACGTAAACTCCGGCGCCCGTGATGCGTCCCGGGTGAACCATTCCTGCTTGCGTCCGTTGGGGTACGCGTACAGCCACTCTTCGTGAACGTGCGTCGAATCCACGACGAAACCGTATTCGTAACGAACTCCGTCCAGCAGAAGATCCACCGCAAACAACGACGGCTCTGCCGCCGCCGCCGGATCCAGGGCGAACGGCGTGCGGGGGACGCCCCTGTCCGGCGCCCAGATGCGGTGCGAGTCCTCCACCGCTGCCTGCATGAATTCCAGCGCAAGGAACACGGTGGACTTTCCGGACGCATTCGGGCCGTAAATGGCGGCCGTGCGCAGCAGGTCGATCTCGTAGCGATCGGCGTGCACCAGCGTCTCGGTGTGCTCCGAAAGCGGCGACGCCACGAGAGAAAGCTCCTGCTCGTCGCGGATGGAGCGAAAGTTCTCGACGCGAAAGCGGATCAGCACAGGCGGACGGGGATCATGAGTACAGTGGCAATGCAGTCTCAACGCTTTTCCTGCAGGGAATGTGCATGAATGCACACCAGAAGTACAGGATCGCAAACCTGGGAACGCGAAAAACCCCACCGCGATGACTCGCGATGGGGTTCTTCGTTCATGCGCCCGACAGGATTCGAACCTGTGACCTCTAGCTCCGGAGGCTAGCGCTCTATCCAGCTGAGCTACGAGCGCGCATGTACCGGGATGTGGAGGCGAATAAGCCGAGTTCTGTCCCCGTTGCCGGGGGAGGATCATTTCTCTAGGACCGACGTTGCCGCCGGCCTCCAGCAGCCTACCCGAGGCTCAAATGGAACGGGCCGCTCCTTGCCTCTGCTTGACCTTGCTCCGGGTGGGGTTTGCCATGCCACGGACTGTTGCCAGCCGCGCGGTGCGCTCTTACCGCACCGTTTCGCCCTTGCCTGAGCCCGAAGGCCATCGGCGGTCTGTTTTCTGTTGCACTTTCCGTCGCCTCACGACGCCCGGCCGTTAGCCGGCACCCTTGCCCTGTGGAGCTCGGACTTTCCTCGCCGCCACGAATGGCGCCGCGATCCTCACTCGCCTCCCGCTACCCGAATTGTCAAAACCACACCTGCTTGATGATATGCCCAGGAGAGGACTCGAACCTCCACGCCGGTTAAGGCACCAGATCCTTAGTCTGGCCTGTCTACCAGTTTCAGCACCTGGGCACGGAGCCGGATGGGTGTGCTTTCCGCGACAGTGCTCCCGAGAGGACTCGAACCTCCACGAGCTTGCGCCCACTAGATCCTGAATCTAGCGCGTCTACCAATTCCGCCACAGGAGCAGAACCGTCGCCGAACCAACCCGCCTTCTCCGAAAAGCGACCGCGGCCGTGCTGGCCCGCCCCGCTCAAGGTGCGCCCGGAGAGATTCGAACTCCCGGCCTTCTGATCCGTAGTCAGACGCTCTATCCAGCTGAGCTACGGGCGCACAATCACTGCTCTCGCTCCCCACCCACCGGGGCCGAGGCACCAGTGCACCGAGTAGGAATCGAACCTACAACCTTGGGATTAAGAGTCCCCTGCTCTGCCAGTTGAGCTATCGGTGCGTTTCAGCGGCAGGAGGGAGAATGTACACCGCCCGGGCCCATCGGTCAACCCCGGGCGGGCTTTCCCACGGGGTCAGCGCCCCGCCGCCGCCGCGCACGCCGCCAGCGGCACCTGCGCCACCGAGGGAAAGGGCTCGCCCACGGGGGCCAGGGCAAAGGCGCCGTACTCCCCGCCCCGCCCGCCCGTCCACCGGCCGCCGCGCGGGGGGCGCGCGCATCCGCGCACGGTCCCGTTGGCCGCCACGGGCCCCGCGAACTCGCGCACCGTTCCCGCGTCACCCGCCCTCCGCGTGAGCGCCCACACCAGCGAATCGCCCTGGCGGCGGCCGTACGCCGACCAGCCGCCCCCGGCGGGCTGGGCCGTAAAGGCCCACACCGAATCCGCCCCGTCCGCAACGCGCCGCCAGTTCGCCGCGAACGACACCCGCGCCGTGTCCGCCGCGCCCCCGCCAGACACCTGGATCACCACGCCCTGGTAGTGGCCGGGCCGCTCCCCGCGCGCGGGCGCCGCCACCGGCACGGGGGCGGCCGCGGGCGGGGAGGCGGGGCACCCGCCCAGCAGCAGCGCCGCCGCCATCACCCCCGCGCACCGCATGCGCATCAGCGGGCCGTCCCCACGCAGAACCGCGACACGTCGCGGGCCACCACCTTGGACAGGATGACCAGCGCGTCCACCGCCGTCACCTGGCCGTCGCAGTTGGCGTCGCCGCCCACGGCCATGTTCCACCCGGCGGGCAGGGTGCGCCCCACTACCGAGGAAAGCACGCCCAGCGCGTCCTGCGCCGTGATCGCCCCATCCCCGTTGGCGTCACCGGCCACGCTGGTGGTTCCCGCCGGGGCGTCGGCCAGCGGCAGGCTCCACACCTGGTCGCTCAGGAAGAAGGAGCTGCCGTACAGCACCCCGTTCCCCACCGCGATGCCGAAGCCCGTTCCCGGCCCCCAGAGGTGGCCCGCCACCGCCCCCGTGGTTTCAAGCACCAGGATGCCGCCGCCGTAGAAATCGTCTTCCGCGCCGTACAGCCGCCCGCTGCGCCCCACCACCAGGTTCAGCAGCGCGCCGCCGGGGAGCGCCCCCCCGCGTGCCTCGTCCCCCCCGGTGACGGGGTTGAAGCGGCGCAGGGTGGTGGAGGTCGTGTAGTACACCCAGCCGTCTGCCGGGTTGAACACGAGCGAGGAGGCGAACCACGTCCGCGCGGTGGCCAGCACCTGCGTTCCGGTGGACGCCCCGGGCGCCACGCGCCAAAGGTTGGGGCCCGCCGCGGCGAACACCGTTCCGTCCGGGAGCACCGCCACATCCAGCACCGGCTGCGTGCCGACGGACACCGGGGTCCAGGTGCCGTCCGGGCGTACCCGCAGCACCCGCCGCCCCGCCACGTCCGCCACCACCAGCGTGCCGTCCGCGGTGAATTCCATCCCGCCCAGGTCAGTGGAGAGCGAGGCCACCCAGGGCGTCGCCGCGCCCGTCGCCGGGTCGATGCGCACCAGCCCGTTTCCACTCGCCATCACCAGCTCGCCGGCCGGGCCGCGCGCCATGGTGCCCGGATACGCCGGGACGGTGGTGTTGAGGGTGCGCGCCTCGGGCGAGTGCAGCCGCAGGTCCGCCGGCAACAGCATCCCCGTGTTCCACACGTCACCGGCCACGCCGATCAGGATGTCGTCGTAGTAGTAGCCCTCCGCCAGGCTGCCGGGGGTCATCACCACTTCCACCGCCACCGCGCCCGCGGGCGCCGGGCGGGGCTCCGCCGCGGCCAGCTGCACCGCGCGTTCCCGGTCCAGCGGCAGGCCGCGCGTGCGCACCTGCACCGGCGCGGTGGACGACAGGGGCGCCCCGGCGTTGATGGATCCCAGCACGTTCACGGCGAGCCACGGGGCGCCGCCGATCCGGGTCGCCGTGAAGGTGGCGGTCCCCGGACTTCCCGCGTTGTACACCCACACCGAGTCGCGCTGCGGGGCCGAGCCGCGGGGGACGAAGCGCGGGTCGATGACTTCCGCCAAGGCCAGCACCACGCCGGACCGGCGGGTGCGCAGCCGGAAGCTGCCCGTATACTGGCCGCTGCTGCGGGGATAGTCGCGCACCCGCACGGTGTACGTGCCCGTGGCGGGAACCGTGTAGCGGGGCAGGATCCACGATCCGCCCGCGCGCTCCACCTCGCCCGAGGCCGCCAGCGCTCCGGCGGGGGTGAACAGCTCCACGTAGGCGGAAAAGCCCGTCCCGGCGGTCCGGAACGCGCCGATGTCGATCACGTTCCCGGCGGTGAGCGCCAGGGGAAAGTTGCTGGCCCCGCCCACGGTGGCGATCTGGCCCACGGCCGAGTCGCCCAGCGCCAGGATGCCGGACGCGGCGGTCACCCGCGCCAGGAGCGTCACGCCCGAGAACGTGTTGAAGCCGCGCAGCGCGATGTACCAGTCGCCCGCGCCCGGATTGGTGATGGTGCACTGCTCGGTGGTGGTGCCCCCCTCGGACGAGCAGTCCGCCGTCGATCCCGAGGGGACGACGCCGCGGCGCACGTACAGGTCTGCGTCGCCCGAGCCGCCGGACGTGGTGACCACGAGCGAGGTGGCCCCCGCGGGAACGGCGATGCGGTACAGCGCCTCGCTCCCGCTGGCGCCCGACAGCCCGGCCACCGGCACGCCGCTGGTGAGAAGCGTGCCCACCACGGGCGCGGTGGTCACCGTGACGGTCGCGCGCGCCGTGACGCCTTCCGCCGTGGCGGAAAGGGTGACGGGGCCGCCCGCCGCCACGCCCGTCGCCAAGCCGCTGGCCGACACGGTGGCAAGGGCCGGCGCGTCGCTGCTCCACGTGACGGCGCGCCCGGCGAGGGCGTTGCCCGCCGCGTCGCGCAGGGTGGCGTTGAACTGGCGCGTGGTTCCCGTGGCCAGGGTGGCCGACGCCGGGGTGAGGGTGATCGTAGAGACCGGCGTGCTGGGGCTGCCCGCCTGCACGTCAAAGGTGAGCACGCCGCCCGTGTAGGTGAGCCCGCGGATCTCGAATCCGGTCGACACGCCGCCGTTGGTGCGGCTGGAGGGGTAGGTGGCGTCGCCGAAGGTGGCGCGCGCACCCGTGCCGGGAAACGGGTCGCCCGCGTCGCCGCGGTTGCCGCCCGTCGCCCGGTCCAGATGGTCCAGCCCGTCCGCTTCCTCCAGGTCCACCCCGTGCACGGCCCCGTAGTTCACCCGGTTGCTGTTGCTGCGTGCCTCGACGATGGCGTCGTCCACGTGGTACACCAGCAGCCCGGAGCCGCGGATGAACGCGTCGGAACCCACCGGGCGGCGGTGCTCCATCAGAAAGTATTCGCGCGTGCCGGGAAGGTTGTACCGCAGCACCCGCCCCGCGTCGTACACCGGGGCCAGGGTGAGCGCGGTGCGCGTCCCCGCCAGCGTTTCGACGTTGACCCATCCCAGAAAGTCCTTGGACCACGCGCCCATGTGCGCGGGCGAGGCCGCCACGCGGTAGTTGCCGGACGCCATCAGGTCCCACTCGCCCAGCCCCTGCGTGGGGCCCTGGGTGTCGTACAGGTCCGGCAGCCCCAGCGCGTGCCCCATCTCGTGCGAAAAGGTGCCGATGGCCATCAGGCTGGTGCCGTCGCACTCCAGGCCGCCCTGGATCAGGTAGTCGTCCACCTTGATGGTGCCGCCCCGCGCCGCCACGTCGTTGGTGCTGAAGGCCACGCCGCCGGTGTAGGCGGAGTAGGCGTAGCGGTGCGGCCAGATGCCGGGGCCGCCGCACGCCTTGCCGTAGGACGGGTAGATGAACGCCGCGGCGTCCACGTAGCCGTCGTCGTCACCGGAGTTGGGGCGTCCGTCGGGGCCGTCGTTGTCGAACTGGCCGAAGTCCATGGCCGGGTCGGCGCCGGTCAGCGCGTCGCGCAGGAACTCGAAGGTGCGGCCGAAGGTGTCGTCGGTGGAGACGGACGGATCGTAGTACGCCGAGGGCTGCGGCAGGGGGATCCACGACGTCACCGTACCGTCCATGGTGAACACCCCGCGCGACATCTCGCGGTAGAACGACTTGGCGGTGTACGCCCCCGCCCCGTCGCCGAACAGGCGCGCCTGGTACTGCGCCGCGGTGTACGGCTCGCCCTTGTCCGAGGGGCGCCCCGCGATCACGGGAATGCGCAGGGTGCCGGTGACGGCCGCGCCCGCCGCCTGCAGCGCGCTGGCGGACAGCAGCGGCCCGCGCTGCGCGGCTTCCACGCGGCGGCGCTCCTGGCGAATCAGCTGCACCTTGTTGCGCCACGCGCGCCGGAACTCGTACGCGCCCGGCTGCGCGCGCAGCAGCTGATGCACTTCGGCGGACGGCTCGATTCCAAACGCGCGCCCCTGCTGCAGCACGTCCTGCGCGTGCAGCGCGGGGGCCAGCAGCAGCGCGGCGGCGGCGGCCAGCGAGGCGCATCGGCGGACAAGGGGGGTCACCGGGACGTTCAAGGGGTCACCTTTCCTGCGGATGATAAGGACGGTCGTGTAGTCTGCGGGCGCGCGGGGCACGGTCGCCCCGGCGCGGGTGTGTGACGGGCGGCGTTACGGCCGGGTGCGGGAGAGCGCGGGGTGCGCGCCGTCCTGGCGAAGCCGGGGGGCCAGGTCGCCGAAGCCGGTGGCGGACACTACTTCCTCCATCCGCAGCCGGAAGGCCTCCGCGGCGAGGGGCCGGGTGGTGACCACGGTCAGCGTCAGCACGGGGCCGGCCTCGATCCCGGCCACGGCCACGCCGGCAAAGCGCAGGGTGCCGCGGCGGGTCTCGTTCCAGCTTCCCGTGATCCCCGCGGGGATGCGCCCGGCGGACACGGTGAGCGCGGCCGGATCGTACACGAGCTCGCCCTGGTAGCTGGCGATGCGCTCGGCGACGTCCACCCGCTTGAGGTGCAGCTCCACCGTGGCGCCCGCCGCCGTCTCATCCACCACGACGAGGACGGGGTAGATGCCGGCTTCCTGGCGCGCCGGCCGCGGCTGTGCGGACCGCGTCTCCATCGGACGTGTCTCGATGAGCGGCGTCCCGATCCAACGCTCCGCGATGAGCGCCCCCGGCTCCCCGATCGCGCGCGGCGCGGCGCCGGCGGGGGCGGAGAGCCCCATCGCCATCAACCCCGCCGTGCCGAACCGCGACGCGCGGCTCCTGATCCCAGTTCCCATTCCCGATCCCGCGTTCATCCCGGCGTGGCCGGGGGTGGCTTACTGCAGCGGCGTGCGGGTGAGCCGCGGGTGGCGTCCCTGCATCTGAAGGCGCGGGGCCAGGTTCATGAAGTCGTCGCTGGCGACGATCTCTTCCACGTCCAGCTCGAACGATTCCGCCGTCACCGGGGCGTGCGTGGCGAACGACAGCGTCAGCACCGCGCTGCCGTCGATCCCCGACGTGGCCACGCCGGCAAAGCGCAGGGTGCCGGCCTGCGTCTCGTTCGTGGCGCCGGTGATGCCGTCCGCCACGCGCACGCCGCCCAGCGCCAGCGCGGCCGCGTTGAACTTCAGCTCGCCCTGAAAGCTGGCCACCCGCTCGGTGACGCGCACCCGCTTCAGGTGCAGCTCCAGCGTGGCCGAGTCCGCCGTCTGCCGCGCGACGACGAGCACCGGGTAGATCCCCGGCTCGTCAAAGGTGATGGGCGGCTCTTCCGGCTTCCGGTTTTCCGTGCCCAGCAGGTCGCCGCACCCGGCCAGCGCCGTTCCCAGCGCCAGCGCCGCCGCGCCCGCCCGCACTCCGCGAATTCCGTTCATCATCCAGGACTCCTTTTCAAAGAACGCCCGGGCCGCGCGCGGAAATGCGCCGGCCCGGGCCTGACATGCTCAAGGCGCCACGACCCGCACCCGCCCGCTCACGGAGGTGGGAAGGACGAAGTTCTGGAACGTGGTGCTCGTGGGAAGCGCCGAGTAAAAAAGGGAGAGCGCCGAATACCTTCCCACCGGTGCCGCCGCCAGCACCCGGAGCCTCACGGTCAGCACCGTAAAGACCGGCCGCCCCTGCGGCGCGGTACCGGCGAACGCGAAGTTCACGATCCCCGCCGCGGGCGCATTGATTTCGACGGAGCCGGCGAGGTCCGACTGCGCGCTCTGGAATTCCAGAACGTCCACGTCGTACCGCAGGTGGCCCTGCACGGAACCAAGGTCGCCCGCGGGGCTGGCCCGGCTCATGTCCAGGATCACCGGGATCTCCACCACGGTGCCGGGGCGCACGTCCGGCCGCACCTGGCCGTTGGCGAAGGCGGTGGAAAGCAGGCTGCCCTCCCCGAGCACCGCCACGAAGGTCGTGTCGGAGGTATGGTCCACGGAAGAGATCACGAACGTCTGGCCCGTGAAGTTGGCGGTCACCAGCCCCAGGGGGTTCACCGAGGCCTCGGCTCCGTACGAAACAAACCGGACGATGGGCGAAAGGATGGCGGCCCCCGCCGCGTCCACGGCCGACACGCGCAAGCTGCGGCTCTGTCCCGCGTCCAGCGGCAGGAAGCGCGGGTCCACGGTCACGGCCGCCGCCTGGCGCGGAATGACGGTGATCAGCGCGGTGCCGGTGTGCCCCTCGACGGTGGCCATCACCGTCGCCCGGCCCACCGCCTGGCCGGTCACCGCCCCGGACGGGGACACGGTGGCGATCAGCGGGTCGGAGATGGTCCAGGTGACGGCGCGGCCGGTGAGCGGCCGCCCCCCCGCGTCCAGCGCCACGGCGGCAAACTGAATGCTCTCCCTCAGTTCCACGGTGTCCTGCGGGGGAGTGACCGAGACGGTGGCCACCGGCGCCGGCGCCACGGTCACCTGCACGGTGGCGCTCACCCCTTCCGAGGTGGCGGTAACGGCCACGGGCCCGCCCGTGGCGACCCCGGTCACCACGCCGGTTCCGCTGACGGATACCACGGCGGGGTTTCCGCTGGTCCACGACAGCGAGCGGCCGGTGAGCGCGTTCCCCGCGGCGTCGCGGGCGACCGCGTTCAGCGTGAGGGTGGCGCCCGGCACCAGCGTGTGCGGCCCCGCGGGGGTGATGGCGAGGGTGGCAATGGGGGCCGGCGTCACGGTGATGAGCGCGGTGCCGCTGCGCCCCTCCACGGTGGCCGTCACCGTTACCTGGCCTTCGCTATGGGCGGTCACCAGCCCGGTGGCCGACACGGTGGCGAACGCCGGGTTGGCGGTGGTCCAGGTGACGGCGCGGCCGGTGAGCGGGTTCACCAGCGCGTCTCGCGCCACGGCCGTGAACTGAAAGGTTGCCCCAGGGGCGAGCGTCTGCTGCGCCGGGCTCACGGTTACGGTGGCCACCGGCGGGAGCGCCACGGTCACCTGCACGGTGGCGCTCACCCCTTCCGAGGTGGCGGTGATGGCCACGGGCCCGCCCAGGGCGACCGCTGACACCACGCCGGTACCGCTGACGGACGCGACGGCGGGGTTGGCGCTCGTCCAAGACAGCGCGCGGCCGGAGAGCGCATTCCCCTGGGCGTCGTAGGCGACGGCGTTCAGGATGAGGGTGGCGCCCGGTGTGAGCGTGTGCGGCCCCGTCGGGATGATGGTGAGGGTGGCGATAGGCACCGGGAGCACGGTGATCTGCGCGGTGCCGTTGCGGCCCTCGGCGTTGGCGGTGATGGTCACCGGCCCGCCCACGCCCGTCGCCGTCACCACGCCCGCGCCGTTGACCGTGGCGATGGCGGGATTGCTGGTGGTCCACGCCACGGCGCGGCCGGTGAGCACCCCGCCGCGCGCATCGCGCAGCGTCGCGGTCAGGTTCTGCGTGCGGCCCAGCTGAATGGAGGCGGCCGCGGGGTCCACCACCACGGACTGCACCGCGGCGGGCACCACCGTCACGCCCATGCTGCCCGCGACGCCGGACCCGGTTTCGGTCGCGGTGATGGTGGCCGTTCCGGGCGCGGCGCCCTGCACCTCGCCGTTGGCGGCCACGGCGGCGACGGCGCTGTTGCTGCTGGTCCACGTGAACGATCCGCCCACCGCCGCGCCGGCGGCGTTGCGCGCGGACGCGGACAGCTGAACCGCGGCCCCCGCCTCCACCGACGGGCTGGGCGCGGTGACCACCACCTGCCGTACGCGGGTGTCCGGCCCCGTGCCGCCGCCGCCGTCACCCCCGGGGCACGCGGCGAGAACGACGAGCACCAGCGCGGCGCAGGCCCGCACGGCGACGCGCGAGATCGTCCTGGATTGCTTGATCACGATTCGGTTCAGTGGCGACTGCGGGAGGGAACTGCGCGGGAGCCGGACACCAGCAGCCCGGCAAAGCCAGCGGAAATCTGCTACAAAGGTGCGGAACAGCGGACGTCAGGATAACCGCGCCGGCCGTGAATGTCCAGTGGATCGCGCCCGGGAAAGGCGGCACTGCGACAGTTTCAGAGAACGCGCGGGCGGCGGAAAAGAATACAAGATTTCCCCCCGGTCCGGAAGCGCGTTCTTTCGGCCCTCCCATCCGGCGGGAACGGGTTGATGAAACGCGCCGCCGCCGGGCATCCAGCCGGCGCCTGGCCGCGGGCGGCGACGATCATCCACCACGCATCGCCCACCCGATCGCGATCATGGCGCGGCGTGCTGCGGGATCCGCGGCTCCACCTGTCCCGCGGAGCCGGTGGACGGCGGACGGAGCCGCGGAGGTCGAGTCATCGACCCAGTGTGGATGGACGGAAAGAGAAACGGGGGCGCGCTCCGCAGAGCGCGCCCCCGTCATCTCGTCAATACGAAGCCGGAGATCAGTACGCGGCGATGCCGGTGATGTCCTGGCCCAGGATCAGGCCGTGGACGTCGTGCGTGCCCTCGTACGTGTAGACCGATTCCAGGTTGGCCATGTGGCGCATGGACTGGTACTCGATCAGGATGCCGTTGCCGCCCAGCAGGCGCCGCGCCTCACGCGCCACCTCGGTGGCCATATTGACGTTGTTGCGCTTGGCGAGCGAAACCTGCTCGGGCCGCATGGTGCCGGCCTCCTTGAGCGTTCCCAGCCGCCACGCCACCAGCTGCGCCTTGGTGATCTCGGTCAGCATTTCCGCCAGGCGCACCTGCTGGATCTGCGTTCCGCCCAGCGGCCGGCCGAACATCTCGCGGTTGGTCGCGTACTGCAGCGCCTCGTCATAGCACGCCATGGCCGCGCCGATGGCGCCCCAGCTGATGCCGTAGCGCGCCTGCGTCAGGCACATGAGCGGGCTCTTGAGGCCGCCGCTCTTGGGAAGCAGCGCCGACTCGGGCACGTGCACGTCCTGCAGCACCAGCTCCGACGTGTCGGACGCCAGCAGGCTCAGCTTGCCCTTCTGGTCCTTGGCGCTGAAGCCCGGCGTGTTCGTGGGGACGATGAAGCCGCGGATGCTCTTGCTGTCGTTCAGCTCGCCGGTCTTGGCCCAGATGATGGCGATGTCGGCCGTGGAGCCGTTGGTGATCCACATCTTGGCGCCGTTCAGCACGTAGCCGTCGTCCGTCTTGACCGCCCGGGTGATCATGCCGCCCGGGTTGCTGCCGAAGTCGGGCTCCGTGAGGCCGAAGCAGCCGATGACCTCGCCGGCGGCCATGCGCGGCAGGTACTCGTGCTTCTGCTCTTCGCTGCCGAACGCGTAGATGGGATACATGCAGAGCGCGCCCTGAACGGAGGCGAACGAGCGGATGCCGCTGTCGCCGCGCTCCAGCTCCTGCATGATCAGGCCGTACGAGATGTTGTCGAGCCCCGCGCAGCCGTACTCCTCCGGCAGGTTGGCGCCGAACACGCCCAGCTCCGCCATCCCCGGAATCAGCTGCTTGGGCAGGTAGCGGTTGACGTACGCGTCGTTGATCACCGGCATCAGGTTTTCATCCACCCACTGACGCACGGTGTCGCGGATCATGCGCTGCTCTTCGGTGAGCAGCCCGTCGATGTCGTAGTAGTCTACGCCTTCAAACCTGGCCATGAATTGCGGCTCGGGTTGGGGTTCTGAACGGTACGTCCTGACAGAATGCAAGCCGGTCAATCTAGACCCGCTTCCCCGCCCCGGCAACCGTGGCACCCGATCGCGGCCCCCCGTGCGCCGGCCGTCACGCCTCCCTCTCCCCCCGTTCGCGCGGGCCATCCCGCGTCACCGCCGGAGCGGCCGCGCGACTGCTACGACCCTTGCGCACAGATCCGGAAGACGTCATTTCTTATTCATCCGCCCCACCGGCGGAATCCCCTCTCCCATCCTCCTCCGGAGCGACGATTCATGCCCGTCATCCCCAACCTGCGGCGCAGCGGCGACAGCAGCGCGCCCGATCCGGCCATCACCCCGCTCACGTACGTGGACACTCCCGCCATGGACTACGTGAAGTGGCTGCAGGGCGCCGGAAACGCCATCGCCACCTTCAGTTCCGATCCGTCTGCCCTGAGCGTGGCCGTGGTGGGCTCCGGCGGCGCGGGGCTCACCGCCGCGTACGAGCTGCTGCGCTGCGGCATGAACGTGACGCTGTACGAGGCCACGGACCGCGTGGGCGGCCGGCTGTTCACCTCGCCCTCCAGCACGGGCGACGGCAACGTGTTCGAGATGGGCGCCATGCGTTTTACGCCGTCGGAGCACGTGCTGCACTACTACTCGGGCATCTTCACGGATTCGGGCGCGTCCAAGATCGTGTACGACAACGCGAACATGTTTCCCGATCCGGGCGTCAACAACACCTACATCGCCTTTCAAAGCCAGACGTACCCCTTCATCCCCGGCGGCCAGAACACGCTTCCGCCCAGCTACAAGGTCTGCGGAAGCGCCTGGGACGCCTTCATGAACAACGGCTTCCGGAGCGCGGACGGCAGCATTGAGCTCGCCGCGCCCAACGACATCACCGGCTGGCTTTCCGATCCGGGGCCCAACCAGCACGCCATTGTCCAGGCGTGGTCGTCGTACATCGGCTCGTTCGTCAACAGCACCCTGTACGAGGCGGTGGTGCGCATCTTTACGGATGACAAGGCGCCCGGCGGGGTACGGTGGAGCCAGACGGACCTGGAATTCTTTGGCGCGCTGGGCACGGGGTTCGGCGGATTCGGCCCGCTGTTCCCCATCTCGTTTCTGGACATCATGCGCTTCGTGATCAACGCGGTTGATTCAGACCAGCACGAACTGGTGACCGGCGTGCAGTCCATCGTGGACGGCTTCATGAAGCAGAAGATCACGCAGCCCGGCGGCAAGGTGACCAGCGTGTCCGAGCACGTGCGCACCGGAATGCCGGTGAGCGGAATCGCCATGAACAGCGGCAAGGCCAGGCTCAGCTTTGAAGACGGCTCGTCGGCCACCTTCGACCGCGTGGTGGTGGCCACGTCGCACCGGTCCATGGAAATCACCATGGGGCTGGGCTACAGCCGGCACGGCCTGCCGCTGGCCGAGCCGGTGGCGGATTCCGTGCGGCGCCTGCACCTGGAGAACTCGTCCAAGGTGTTTGTGGAAACGTCGGCGTTCTGGACCGGCGCGGACCCGTCCACCGGCTCCACGTGGCCGCGCAACGTGGTGGGCGACACCCTGCTGCGAAACTTCTACACGCTGATCTACCCGCAGGCCGCGGCCAACACGGGCGCGCTCCTTTTCAGCTACACGTGGGCGGACGATTCGGTGAAGCAGCAGACGGTGCTGAAACCCGACGACCGCGTGCAGCTTCTGCTTCGCGACCTCGCCACCATCTCACCGGACTTCGCCACCGTGGTGCGGAACAGCCTGGTGCCGGGGACGGCGCAGGTGATCGACTGGCAGAACGAGCCGTACTTCTACGGCGCCTTCAAGCTGAACCAGCCCGGGCAGGACGCCTACGTGCAGTCGCTGTTCTACGACTTTCAAAAGGCGGCGCAGAAGTCGGAAAGCGGTGTGTTCCTGGCGGGCGACAGCATCGGCTTTCTGGGTGGATGGGTGGAGAACGCGCTGCAGACCGGCCTGAACGCCGCGGCGGGCGTGGCCGTTTCGCTGGGCGGAACGCTGCAGGCCCAGGCGCTGAGCCCGTTCGCGCGGTTGAACCCGCGCACGTACGACTACGTGGCGGACGGGGCCACCGCGGCCGTCGGCGCGCCACCGGTATAGGGAAGTGCGTGAGTGCGTGAGTGCGTGAGTGCGTGAGTGCGTGAGTGCGTGAGTGCGTGAGTGCGTGAGTGCGTGAGTGCGTGAGTGCGTGAGT
>NZ_JACHIA010000027.1 GCF_014202995.1 Longimicrobium terrae | reverse complement strand
CTTCAAGCTACTGGAGTTTTCCGATTCCGTCAAGGGGCGGTATTCCAAACTTTTCTCTTCGCCGCCCCGCCGCCGCCATTCAGGCGACAGCCCTACAAAGTACACCACCTGCACCCCGTCGTCAACCCCTGATCGCGATCGTTTCGGAATCGCTTCGGCCGGGGTTCCTTGAGGGGCGCCAAGTATACACCGCGCTCCAGAGCAGGTCAAGGGGTTTGTTTCCATCGCGTCACCAGTCCGGCACGGGCCGGCACCATCTACACCGTTTCACGCGGAGGACGCGGGGGTGGCGGAGGGGCGCGGGGGAACTGATGGAGGGAGGTTGGCGCGGAAGGCGACTACCGTTGTTGAGTCATACACACATGGGCGAAGGGAGACTCGCGACGGCGGAAACATGGGTATCGAGGAAGGTTGTGCGCGAGGCTCCCGCAGCGGGCGGGGAGACCCCACAGGCGCGGTGCACGGATGTGGCGGAATCGGGCAGGTACGTGACGCGCCGAGGAGGCTCGCCGCCCCCGCGGAGGAGACGGACGGGACAACAGCAGTACCGTTGGCCCGGCCGGCTCCGGAGCGGTCCCGCCGCAACGCTCGCCCCTGCCCCGCCCTCTCGCTATTCTGTGCGCCATGAGCAACGACACCCAGAACGATCCGCCCATCGTGGTGGTGGGCGCGGGCGCGGCCGGGACCATGGCCGCCATCTTTGCAGCGGCGCAGGGACGGCGCACGCTGCTGGTGGAGCGCACGCGCGATGGCGGAAAAAAGATCCTGATCAGTGGGGGCGGACGGTGCAACGTGCTTCCCTCGCGCGTTGACCCGGCGCAGTACTTTACCGAGTCGTCGCGCAACACGCTCAAGAAGATGCTGCTTTCCTGGCCCCTTGCCGAGCAGCGGCGCTTCTTTGAGGAGGAACTGCGGATTCCGCTGGCGCTGGAGGCGGATTCCGGCAAGCTCTTTCCGCGCAGCAACCGCGCGCGCGACGTCCGCGACGGGCTGATGGACCGCGCCCTGGAGGCCGGCGTGGAGCAGGTGTTTTCCAGTTCCGTCACCGGACTGCGGCCATCCGGCTCTGGGTGGACGGTGCAGCTGGACGGGGGGCGCGAGATCGCCTCGGCAGCCGTCATCCTGGCGACCGGCGGACTTTCCGTTCCCGCCACGGGGAGCGACGGCACCGGGTTCCGCCTGGTGCGCCAGCTGGGGCACACGCTCAACGACACCTACGCCGCGCTCACGCCGCTGACTACCAATCCCGCGGTGCACGCCGACCTTTCCGGCGTGTCGCTGGAGGTCACGCTCGAGGCACCGCTGGACAAGGGGAGTCTGCGGGCGAGCGGCGGCTTTCTGTTCACGCACCGCGGGTACAGCGGGCCGTCCGTCCTGAACGTTTCGCACCTCGCCGTGCGCTCCGGTGGCGATCCGGCGCGGCGCGTGCCCGTCCTGGCGCAGTGGACGGAGATGGACGCCGCCGCGTGGGAAGCGCTGCTGCGCGAGCCGGGGCCGGGTGCGATCGGCGCGCTGGTGCGCCGGCGGCTGCCTCAGCGACTGGCGGACCAGCTGCTGTACGAGGCCGGAATCGATCCGGAGCGCACACGGTCGCAGCTTCGCCGGGACGAGCGCGCGCGGCTGGTGGAGGTGCTGGCGCGCTATCCCCTTCCCTGGACGGGAGATGAGGGATACAAGAAGGCGGAGGTGACCGGCGGCGGCGTGCCGCTGGCCGAGGTGGATCCGCGCACGATGGAAAGCCGCGTGGCGCCCGGCCTGTTCCTCTGCGGCGAGATTCTGGACTGCTTCGGGCCGATCGGCGGCTACAACTTCTGCTGGGCGTGGTCCACCGGGCGCGCGGCCGGACTGGGCGCCGCCGCTTCCCTTATCCGCCCCACATGAGCAACACGACGGCATCCATGGAGAACGACGCGGAAGCGCTGCTGCGGGCCGAGTTTCCCGTGGTGGTGGAGGTCCCGGTGGTGTGGGCGGAGATGGACTACTTTCGCCACGTGAACCACGCGGTCTTCTTTACCTACTTTGAGAACGCGCGCATCCCGTACCTGCAGCGCATCGGGTTCCGCGAACTGGGCGAGGGGCGGATGGTGGGGCCGATTCTGCAGTCCGCGCAGGCGCGCTACCGCCGTCCCGTCACCTATCCCGACACGCTCGTCGTGGGCGCGCGGACGACGGAGCTGGGGGAAGACCGGTTCACGCACGACTACCGCGTCGTAAGCCGGGGGATGAACGACGTGGCGGCGGTCGGCGGCGGCGTGCTGGTGGCGTACGACTACGCTTCCGGCCGCAAGACGGCCCTTCCCGCCGACGTCCGTGCGGCGCTGCTCGATCTGGAAGGCGGCCGGCTGACTCCGTAGGGGGCCGTGTCGGCTCTCCGCCGCTGCCGCGCCGCAGCGCACCTTCTCGAGCGATGCGCCTCGCGGCGCATTCTGTCATCCTGAGCGAAGCGCCGCACGGGCTTTCCGACCCCCGATCCATGGCGCGTAGCCGAAGGATCTTGCCACGGAAGAAGCGGAGTGCCCGGCAGGTGGGGAACGGTTCAGACTCGAAGCCCGGTGCTCGTGGCGCAGGATGTGGCAAGATCCTTCGACTCGCTGCACGGGGCGGCGCATCCGGACAGAGAAGTGTCGCCGCTCGCTCAGGATGACAAACGGGGAGCGTCTCCGTTCTCCGCCGAACCAGACAGGTCCGTGGGTTGGCCGACATGCGCGTGGTGGACGCAGCCCATCAGCGTCCGACGGACCGCGTCGATGGAGATACAGGGGCGGAACGTCGCTTGCGATGCTTTACATCTAAAGGAGTTGTGCATGCCCGATCGCCCCATTCCGCCCGCCACCCGCCTGTGGGTTTCGCTCGCGCGCACGTACCGCCACGTGTCGCGCAGGCAGGCACGCGCGCTGGCGGAAGTGGGATTGTCGGTGCCGCAGTTCGACGTGCTGGCCACGCTGGTACGCTCGCCGGAGTGCGGGCCTCGGATGGGCGAACTGAGCGACCGGCTGCTGGTGACGGAGGGAAACGTGACCGGCCTGGTGTCGCGGCTGGAGGATGCCGGCCTGGCGCGGCGCGGCCCCGACCCCGCGGATGCGCGCGCGGTCCGCGTGCAGCTCACGGATGAGGGACGCGCCCTGGCCCTGCGCGCGGTTCCGCGGGTGGAGGCGGAGCTGGACGCCGTCTTCGAGGGCGTGCCGGAGGTGGAGATGCGGCAGCTGCAGCGGCTGATGCGAAGGGCGCGGCGCAGCGAGCCGCGGTAGAAGTCCGCGTCCGGGCGCGCGGCCCGGACGGGAAGAACCCGGAAGAGGAGGAGAGCCGATGGCGACCAACGTACTGATCGCGTACTACAGCTCCTACGGACACACCGCCACCATGGCGCAGTCCGTGGCCGAGGGCGCGCGTAGCGAGAGTGGAACCGAGGTGCGCGTGATGCGCATTCCCGAACTGGAAGAAGCGCGGCGCGCCATGAGCGGCCAGGAATGGTACAACAAGGCGCAGGAGGCGCAGGCTTCCATTCCCGAGGTCACGCACGACGACCTGCGCTGGGCGGACGGCATCATCTGGGGAATGCCCACGCGCTACGGCAACATGCCCGCGCAGGTGAAGCAGTTTCTGGACACCACCGGCGCGCTCTGGGCCAACGGCGAGCTGGAAGACAAGGCGACCGGCATCTTCACCAGCACGGCGACCATTCACGGCGGGCAGGAGACCACGATCATCACCGGCCTGGTGCCGCTGCTGCATCTGGGGATGATCTTCGTGGGCACGCCGTACGGGCAGAACCCGCACATCCTTACCACGGACGGCATCGGCGGCTCGCCGTACGGCCCGGGAACGATGGCGGGCGGCGACGGCTCGCGGCAGCCGGAGGAGCGCGAACTGCTGACCGCGCGCAACCTGGGAAGCCGGGTGGCCAAGGTGTCGGCGCGGCTCAAGAGCCTGCGCGCCACGCAGGAGCATGGGCAGCAGCCGGATGCGCCGCAGTACGAGGGGCAGTAACGGCGAGGGAATAGGGAATGGGGAATAGGTGGATGATGAGAGGGCGGCCCCGTGAATGGGGCCGCCCCTCTCTTTTCCCCCGCGTTCCTCCGCCACCCCCGCGTCCTCCGCGTGAAACCAGTGCGCGGAGGTGGGGGAATAAGAAAAAGCGGCCCCCGGCGCGAATGCCGGGGGCCGCTCGATCCATCAGGATCAACCAGCGCTGATTACAGGCGCTTGGGCTCGCCCTCGACCGTGGCCGGAACGGTATCGGCCAGCGCGGAGGGGGCAACCGGGTTCGCCTGCAGGTAGTTCTGCTGCGGAGCGCCGGCGATCGACTGCTCATCAAGCCCGTTGATGGCCCGCTTGAAGTCGCGGATGCCCTTGCCCATGCCCGTGGCAAGCTCCGGCAGGCGCTTGGCGCCGAACAGGAGAAGCATGACGCCGAAGATGAGAACCAGCTCGCCGAAACCAAGTCCGAAAGGCATGGGAGACTCCCTGTGTCCGTGAAAGTGGGGCAGTCCGCGAAACTGCGTCTACCCGGCACCCGGGGTCTCGGTCCGTGCCCGAGCTGCTCCGGTCGATGGGGTGCCGTATCGCCGCGATCAAGATAACCATTCCCCGACCGTGCGACAACCCGGCAACCCCCGAATCCGCAAAAGCGGAAGTACTTGTCCTCTATCAGCTTACAACCGCGGTCCGGAGCTTTCCCCGGACCGCCCGCCTCAGCGGCGCGCGCCGGCCGCCGGAGCCGCCGCGCCCGCGGGCTGCGCGCCCGCCGCGGGAGCCGCCGCCGGTGCGCCCGCCACTTCGCGCGCGGTGCGCCCGCCCAGGCGGTCGCGCGCCACGTACTGCGCCATGCTGGCCGGGTAGCTCACCGTCCGCGGGTCGCCGTCGGAAATGTACCGGTTGGTCGGGTCAGCCTTCCACCGCTCCAGCTGCCGCTCCAGCGCGCCCGGGGCCACGATGAAGCGGTCCACCGAGTGCCCGTCCCACCGGTTGTCGAAGGGCGACACGTTGGGCCCGCCCGACACTTCCAGCACCACGCGGTTCTCGTAGCGCTTGCCGTCGCGGTAGGTGCCCTGCCACGCCGCCGAGTGCTCGCGCGGCCACATGCCCAGCGGCAGCGCAAAGGTCACGATGTCGTAGTCCGCCGGCAGGTACGCCTTGATGCTGTCTTCGCCGATGCCGATCCAGTCCATGGCCTGCTGCGTGTTGCTGGCGCGGTCCAGACGGGCGTGGTAGAGCGTGTGGTTGCAGATCTCGTAGTTGTTCTGCAGCAGAAACTCCATCTTCTTGCGGATGGTGGCCTCACGCTGGGCGCGCGGCGTTCCCTTGTCGGGCGTTTCGCCAAAGAAGTTGGACGGGTGCGCGGCCGCGGGAAGAATGCACATCACCATCCCCGCCGTGCCCCACGCCGGGTTCTGCCGCTTGAACGCCTCAAAGCTCCCCACCATGGTGTTGGGGTCCACTTCGCCGGCGGCCGTGTGATAGAACTGGCCGCGGGTGGCGTCGTCCAGCGTAAAGACCACGGGCGAGGTGCCGGCGGGGATGTCGATGTTCCCCTCCATCACCTGGCGCATGGTCACCGGGCGGAACCCGGCCGCGTACAGCGACTCCAGGTCCTTGCGGAAGTTGGCCAGCGTGCGGACGAACTCGCCCTCGGGGCTGCCGGTGCGGTGGTACTCCAGCACCATGATGCGGCCCATTTCGTTGGGCGGCGCGTCCACCGTGGGGCCGGCGGGAAGGCCGCTCACCGGCCCGCCCGTGGTCTGCGGGGCCGCGGCCTGCGCGCCCGCCGCGGAATCCGCGCCCGGGGCGGCCGCCGTACCCGCCGCGGTGGAGTCCGCGCCCTTGGCGGCGCCCTTTTCACCCTCGTCGCCGCCGCACGCGGCCAGCAGCGCAACCAGAGCCGCCGCCGCGGCGGCCCGGCCCCAATCCTTGGAAATCAACATGTGTCCGGCTTTTGACGCTGGATTCTGAACAGTACCCCGCCGGGGCGGGCCCGCGGCGGATGCGCGCGGAAGCGCGGGCACCGGGAGCAAGCTTCGTGCGCGCCCGCTTCAATCCTCCGGAAGGCGCGGCAGCATGGTGGCGGCGCAGCGCGCCATGGTGCGCTGGTACACCATCCGCGCCCGCAGTTCGGGAAGCTCCAGCGTTTCCACGTAGTGCTGAACGGCGCGGCTGGGGTCGGCGTACTCGTGCTGCTCCATCAAGTTGATGTACTGCGTGGCGAACTCCATGTGCGCGTTCACCAGCGCCTCTTCGGCGCGGGCGGCGGCCAGTTCCAGCCACAGCTGCTCTTCGTCGCTCCGCTGCTTCTGCCGCTGGATGTAGCGCATGGCGCCCATGGGCGTGGCGTAGCGCCAGTTCCATCCCCATCCGCGGTGCCCCTCGCGCTGCAGGTCGTCGGCCACTTCGCGCTCGCTCAGCAGCGCCACGGCCCGCGTCCCCACGCCTTCCGCCTCGTCGCCCTGCAGGTCCATGCTTTCGATGTACCGCTCGATGGCGTCGTCAAACGCCATCCGCGGCGCCAGCACGCCCACCAGGTCCAGCGCCAGGTTGGCGTGCACGTCGATCAGCGCTTCGCGGGCCAGCGCCTCGGCGCGTTCCAGCTTGCGGGCCAGGTCGGCGGGAAGGCGCTGCGTGAACAGGGAAACGGTAGCCATGGGCGGGTCGGTCCGTCGGGATGGGGCGGCGCGCCCCCGGCGGGCGCGCCGTGGTCAGGTCAGCGGTTCCAGTACAGGCCGATGAGCAGCAGGCCGAACACGATGCGGTACCACGCGAACGGAATGAAGGTGTTGCTGGAAACAAACTTGATCAGCGCGCGGATCACCACCATCGCCGACAGGAAGCTGACGATGAAGCCCACCGCGAACACCGGCGCGTCGGCCGCCCCCATCAGGTCGCGCGCCTTCCACAGGTCGTAGCCGCTGGCGGCCACCATGATGGGAATGGACAGAAAGAACGAGAACTCCGTGGCCGCCACGCGCGACAGGCCCAGCGACAGGCCGCCCATGATCGTCGCGCCCGAGCGCGACACGCCGGGGACCAGCGCGGCCAACTGCGCGATGCCCACGCCCAGCGCCGTGGGCGGGCGGATGTCGTCCACCGATTCCGTGCGCGCGGCCCTTCCCGCCACCCAGCGCTCGATCACCAGGATCAGGATGCCGCCGACCACGAGGGCGACGGCGACGGTGAACGGGTTGAAGAGCACTTCCTTGATGAAGTCGCGCGCCAGAAAGCCCACGACGGCCGCCGGCAGAAAGGCGATCATCAGGTTGATGACGAGCTGGCGGGCGTTGCGGTCGCGCGGCGCGGCGGCCAGCACGCCGAACACCTTGGCGCGGTACAGCCACACCACCGCCAGGATGGCGCCCAACTGAATGAACACCTCGAATGTTTCGGCGTTCTTGTAGCTGTGAAAGCCCAGCCAGTCGGCGGCCACGATCAGGTGGCCCGTGGACGAGACGGGAAGGAACTCGGTGGCTCCCTCCACGAGGCCCATGACCGCGGCCTTCAGCAACAGCAGCGCATCCATCCGGGAGTCTTCTTTCGGTTCTGGCGTGGTGGGGCGGTGTTTTGATCGTCCGCGCGGCATCGGTGCCGGGCGGATGGTTGTCTTACGCGGAGACGCTTACATCAACAGCGAAAGAGCGGGATTCGGGCGTGTCCCTCCGCTGCGCTCCGGGCCGGGCTGCGGGCGCACTAGGGCACGATACAGCTGTGCCCAAGTGCGGCGAGCCACCGGCGCGACGGCAACCCCCATGCCGGTTCCCCGCCCCGCCGTTCAGGCGGAGCGCGATCGGCCGCTCAGGCGTCGGGATCCTCGCGCGGCGGCGGGCCGGGCGGCTGCGGCGGCTGGTCCGGGCGCCACCACGCGTCCGGCGCCGCGGGCTCCGGCTGCGCCGAACTGGTGTTGTCTGCCCGGATCTCGGCAACGATGAAGTTCTCCGACGCCACGGGCGCGCCCGCCAGCCTGCGCAGCATGGCGAGCTGTCCGGCGTGCGTCATGGCATCGGCCAGCGGGCCTTGCAAGAACTGCGCATCGCTGATGGACGCGTTCAGCGCGGGATCGGCGAAGTCCGCGCTGAGCGCGGTGAGCGTCGCGTGAAAGCGCTCCACCTCGTCCGCCAGCGAGGGCAGCGGCGGCGGGGCGAAGTCGCCGCCGTGCAGCATGGTGCGCGCGTAGCCCATCAGCCCGGTCATGTGCCAGAGCAGCTCGTGCGGTGTGCGCACGTGCGTGCCGGCCCGGAAGTCCCCGAAGTCCGCGGGGGCGCCGCGCAGCGCCTTCTGCGTGCGGTACGCCAGCGCGGCCAGAAAGTGCTGGAGCAGCGAGCGGGATTCGTTCATCGGTCGATTGAGAACGGAGGGACGAGCGGGATGGGCGTCAGGATCCACCGTGGGAGCGCCACGGACCCGGCAGCAGGTGCTCCCAGGCGAGATCGGTGCGGACCAGCGGATGCCCGCCGGCGATACCGGGGAGCGCGTCCTCAAACCGTTCCGCGTCCGTGGCGGGAAGGGTGATCCAGAGGAGAAAGTGCCCGCTGCCGCCGCGCAGCGACACGGCGGGCGATCCGAACTCCACGATCGCGTCTGGAAGGCTGTCCCACCGCATTGGCCCCAGCAACTGATCGATAAGCGGCAGCGGCCCGGGCGCGCGGCCCCGCAGGCGGTCGCGCCAGCGCGGAAGCGGAGACAGCGGCGTGCTGGCCAGGCGCGGCTCGCCGTACGCGCTCAGCGCCTCCACCATCCGCTGCAGCAGCGACTCCGCCTCCTCATCCCACACATCATCCGCGTCTCCGAAATCCGTGAAGCCGGCCGCGCGAAAGCACTCGTCCGCGTTTACCGGCGACGGCCAGACAGCGAAGAGGACGCTGTCCGCGGAGCGAAGGTCCACGCGCGCCCAGTGGACGCGGAACTGCTGCGCGGGCGCGTTCATCCCCGATCCTTGGCCTGAGCACCCGGCCCGGAACCATGGGGCGGCGCGGAGCGCAATCGCTCGCTCACCAGTGCCAGCATCGCATCCAATCCCATGATCCGGCTGAACCAGTACCCGGCCCACATGGCGATGGGGAATCCGATGGCGGCCCGGAACAGGAGGTACCACAGGAAGGTCGCGGAGAACACGTGCTCCATCCCCCCGCTGTGCCGTACCGCGTTTGCGACGGAATCCGGCAGCCACAGCCCGATCCCCATCCCGAGCACGCCCAGTCTGTAGGTGAGGGGAGAAAGCTCCTTCTTCCACCGGGCCATTCTGCGCACGGTCCGCACGATCAGGTACAGCCACAGCCCGGCGGCAAGTCCAAGCAGTGCCATGGGGCCGAGCCCGACACCCTCGGCGCGCTCCTCCAGGATCCATCGGAGCAGGACCAGAAGCTGGCCTATGGCGAGGCTGGCGATCAGACCGCGATCCACGCGGCGGGGAAACATCATCATTCCGGATGGGTGAAGATTCGTGCGGTGCTCAGTCCGGCGGGATCAGTTCGGCATCGGCGGGCTGGATGTCCATGTGGACGATCAGCCCGCCCCGGAAGCGGTACACGTGGCGCACCGGCTGGTCCAGAAGCAGCACCCCCGCCTTGTCGTGCACGACCTGGTGCACGTCGACGGCAACGTTGCCTTCCTCATCCGCCACCACGCGCACGGGCGTCACGCGCGGATCCAGGACCTGCCACTGCCGCGTCCAGTAGTCGCGCACGGCGGAGTGCCCGTGCACCCAGCCGCCATGAAGGCGGTTGGGCCACTCCACGTCCGGGTGCATCGCCGCCAGTACGCCATCCACGTCGTGCGCGTTGAACGCGGCGTACAGCGCGTCGAAGAACTTCGTTGTACCGTCCATCCATCACCTCCCATGGGCGCCCCCGATCGCGCTCCGCGCGCGGGCCGCCGCTCAGAATCCGTCGCTCTGGTCGATCCCGTCTCCGCACGGATCACGAACCGCGTCGAACGCGTAGGGGAGCGCGGGTCCGCGGGCCACGTCCGTGTACGTCCACGCGCGGCCGATCAGGCTGTCGCCGCGAACCACGAACTCCGCGGTCGTCCTGTGCAGATGGTCATCCATCACCAGAACGACGGTGTTGCGGCCCGTGAGATACCAGTACACGTCACTGGCGCGCCGTGTGGAGGAGACCGCCCGGCGGGTCCCGTTTTGGAACCGGCTCACGAACGGCACCGAGTCGAGCGAAAACCGCATCGTATCGCGCCGGTAGCAGCCCACCAGCGAACTCCAGTCCAGCGCGACGGGACCAGGGCCGGGATCAGGCGCCCACCGGGGGCCGCACGCCGCGCCCAGCAGAAGAACAGCCACCGCGCAGAGGCGTGAGATCCGGGAGTGCCGCTCAGGCACGCGGGCGCTCATGGCGCGGTGCGGGGACGGCAGGGAACGGGCCTGCCGATCAGCGGAATGGTGAACGTGTACGGACCATCATCATAGTACTCCGCGCGCCCGCGCAATGAGTCACCCGTAATCCGAAAGTGCAGCTCCCAGCTTGGTCCCATGTTCTGATGCAGCACGGCGTCGACGGATCGCGCCGGGGTGAAGCGCCACCCCATCATGGCGAAGTTCCGGTCCCAGTCCGGCTCCGGGAGCAATTTGGGCCCGGCCTGCGTGTTGATCGTATCCACACGGATATCGCGGCGGTGACTCACGGGATGGAGCTTCAGGGGCCATCGCGGGTGCGGCCGGCCGTCCGGATTCAGTTGAGCGGCGGAATCCAGTTCCACCGTGTCGGGCATCATCCGCGCGACGGAAACCGTGGGGCTGTCGCGCCGGACAAGGGCGTAGCACCCCACGCCGGCGATCCCGGCCGCGTTCCGGGGCGGCGGGTCGGCGCACGCCAACGCTCCCGCGACCGCCACCGCGGCGGTGCACAGGAATACTCGTCCCGAGCCACTCATCGCCTTCCCTCATCAAAGGGATCGCTCCCTGTCCGGGAGGGAAAGCACCGACCCGCCATCAATCCCCCGCCAGCCCGAGTTGCGTCGCCACGAACGGCGCCTCGTGCATCACGGCGGGCTTGCGGCCGCGCAGGATCAGAATCCACTCGCGGATGGAGACGACCAGCACCAGGACGGCGACGGCCATGAAGACGGAGGCCACCACCGCGTCCATCCGCGCGTTGAAGATCATCTGCCGCGCGGCGTCCACCGTCTTCGCACCGGCGGGAAGCCCGCCCGCCGCGAGCGCGGCTTCGATCGCGCGGGCCTGCGACAGGAAGCCGAGCTTGGGGTCCGCGGCAAACACCTTCTGCCACCCCGCGGTAAACGTCACCGTCGCGAGCCAGGCCAGCGGCAGCAGCGTCGTCCACGCGTATCGCGCCTTGCCGGCCTTGATCAGCACCGTCGTCCCCACGCACAGCGCCACCGCCGCCAGCAGCTGGTTGCTGATGCCGAACAACGGCCACAGCGAATTGATGCCGCCCAGCGGATCGATGACGCCCTGGTACAGAAAGTACGCCCATCCGCCCACCACCAGCCCGCTGGAAAGGATGATGGAGGGATACCACGACGTGCGACCGAGCGGCTTCCACACGTATCCCAGCAGCTCCTGCGTCATGAAGCGGCCCACGCGGGTGCCGGTGTCGATGGTGGTGAGGATGAACAGCGCCTCGAACATGATGGCGAAGTGGTACCACACCGCCGCCAGCCCCGGCCCGCCGATCACCCCGGAAAAGATCTGCGACATCCCCACCGCCAGCGACGGCGCGCCACCGGTTCGCGCCATCAGCGTCTCTTCCCCCACGGACGCCGCCAGTGCCTGCATCTGCTCCGGCGTCACCACGAAGCCCCACGCGGCAATGGTGCGCGTCGCCGCCTCCAGCGTGCCGCCCACCACGCCCGCCGGCGCGTTGATGGCGAAGTACACGCCCGGATCCAGAACCCCCGCCGCCACCATCGCCATCACCCCCACGAACGACTCCATCAGCATGGCGCCGTAGCCCACCAGCCGCGCATCCGACTCCCGCGACAGCATCTTGGGCGTGGTTCCCGACGCCACCAGCGCGTGAAATCCGCTGATGGCCCCGCACGCCACGGTGATGAACGCGAACGGAAACAGCTTGCCGGAAAACACGGGCCCGGTGCCGTCCACGAACTGCGTCACCGCGGGCATGCGCACTTCCGGCAGCGTAAGCAGAATGCCGGCGGCGAGCGCGGTAATCGTCCCGATCTTCAGAAACGTCGAGAGGTAGTCGCGCGGGCAGAGCAGCACCCAGACGGGAAGGACGGAGGCAATGAATCCGTATCCCGCCATCAGCCACACCAGCGTGGTCTTCTCCACCGTAAAGAACGCTGCCCACGCGGGGTCCGCCGCCACCCACTTGCCACCCACCGTGGCCGCCAGCACCAGCACCACGCCGATGGCCGACGCCTCGCCCACGCGGTCGGGGCGAAAGGAGTGCATCCACCACCCCATCAGCAGCGCGATGGGAACGGTGCAGGCGATGGTGAACAGCCCCCACGGCGAGTGCGCCAGCGCGTTCACCACGATCAGCGCCAGCACGGCCAGCAGAATGGCCATGATGCACAGCACCGCGACCATGGCGATGATCCCCGCCGCGGGATTGATCTCCTCGCGCGCCATCTGCCCCAGCGACTTGCCGTCGCGCCGCATGGAGGCGAACAGGATCACGAAGTCCTGCACCGCCCCCGCCAGCACCACGCCGATGATGAGCCAGAGCGTGCCGGGCAGATAGCCGAACTGCGCCGCCAGCACCGGCCCCACCAGCGGCCCCGCCCCCGCGATCGCCGCGAAGTGGTGCCCGAACAGCACCCAGCGGTTGGTGGGGATGAAGTCCACATGGTTGTCCAGCCGCTCCGCGGGCGTGGCGCGCCGGTCGTCCAGTTCCAGCACGCGCGTGGAGAGAAAGCGGGCGTAGAAGCGGTAGGCCACGGCGTACGTGCAGATGGCGGCCACCACCATCCACGCGGCGTTGATGGTTTCGCCGCGGTGCAGGGCGATGACGCCGAGCGCGGCGGCGCCCAGCAGGCCCACCACGGCCCAGCCCAGGAGGGGAAGACGGTTTCGCATGGAGGTGGATACGGGGACGGGTCCGGCGGAGGATGGAGAGCGGCGGAAAGTGCGGCCACCTTCCCGCGCAGACAAGAGGGGCCGGCGCGTCGCCGATGACTGTTCACTCACGCCGGCCGACCCGAGCCGGCGGCGATGACCGTCAGCACGCGCCCGCCAGGCCGGGCGGCGCGGGCCGCGCGGCAAGTGCGTCACGAGGCGACGCAGAGGGATCGTTCCCAGGCCACCTCCGGCCCGCGGGCGAGCTTCGTTTCGCGAAAATTCTTGCCAAGCGGCGCGATCCGGATGCAGGTTGCACACACGCCGCTTGGGGATGATTGGACCGCGCGACAGGTCTCGTCCCCGCAACCGTGGATGAAGGACGACGGCGGACCATCGGATAGCCATCTCCGCCCGGAACCCGGACGCCACTACGCAAGTATTACGACAATCTTGATCGGCCGATCAGCACGCCGATCCGCGGCCGCGCCGCCGGCGCGGGTGAACAAGCGCTCGCGAGACCGTCTAAACGGCAGGATGAACGGCATCCACCGCTCCCGGACGATGCCGTCTCCGACCGAACGCGCGCCGCGGAACCCGGCGCAGATCGCCCGCCCGATCGCCAGCGGACGATCATCCTCCGAAGACGTCCGACATCTCCGCTTCCACCGCGCTGTTCCGCGCCGAGGACGGAGGCGAAAAGACCCCGGGCGATGAAGAAGCCGCCGGACCGCCCGCGTTTCCCGGCGCGCGGCGAGCACCCGAACCCGCCGCGTACCTGCGTGCGAGGCCGGGCAACGTTCGGCCGTCGGATGGCGTCTATCACCCCCGGAACATGCTGCCCGTGGCGGGTAACGCATGTTCCGACACCATTTGCGATTATCCGGTTTTTCGGTTACCTTTTGGTCCCCCGCGGATCCTGGTTCTGCCCCTGCTCATGAGTTCCATGTCCCCCCTGCGCCGCCTCGCCCCAGCCGTCCTCGCCGTGACCACGGTCGCGGTGCTGAGTGCCGCCATCTACCGCCGCACCCAGAAGTCCGACGACGCCGAACCCGCCCGGGAAAAAGCCCCGGCGGCGCTGGTGCAGACCTCCGCGTCCGGCACGTTCGCCACCGACGTCGCCATCCCCGTGCAGGGGAGCAAGGCGGTGCGCGGCGACCTGGTAATGTCGGTGAGCGCCGCCGGCCAGGCCGAGGCGTGGCAGAAGACGGTGCTGGTGGCGCAGGTGACCGGCCGGGTGACGTCGCTCCCCATCCGCGAGGGCGACGCCGTGCGCGCGGGGCAGCCGGTGGCCGGGCTGGACGGGGCGGAATACGCGCTGAACGTGGAAGAAGCGCAGGCCGCGCTCACCGAGGCGCAGGGCAAGTTTCGCGAAGCCACGCTGCTGGACGACCAGATCACCGACGCGCAGGTGCGCGCCGACCGGCAGGCGGCGGCGCGCTCGCGCAGCGGCGTGGAGGCGGCGGAGGTGCGCGTGCGCCGCGCCCGGCTGGACCTGTCGCGCACCCGCATGGCCGCGCCGTTCGCCGGGCGCGTGGCCTCGCTCAAGGCCGTGCCCGGCCAGTGGGTGCGCCAGGGCGACGAGCTGATGACGCTGGTTTCGCTGGACCCCATCCGCGTGCAGGTGCAGGTGCTGGAAAGCGAACTCGCCCACCTGGCGCCGGGCCACACCGCCACCGTGAGCTTCGCCGCCTTTCCGGGCGAGGCGTTCACCGGCCGCATCCAGACGCTGAACCCCATCGTGGAAAGCGGCACCCGCACCGCGCGCGTCACCGTGCTGGTTCCCAACCCCGGCGGGCGCATTCTTCCCGGAATGTACGCGCGCGTCTCACTGCAGGCGCGGCGCTTTGCCAACCGCGTCCTGGTGCCCCGCGCGGCGCTGCTGGAGCGCGACCGGCGCACCATGCTGTTCGTCTTTGACGGAGCGGGCGGTTCGGGGCAGGCCAAGTGGCGCTACGTGACCACGGGGCTGCAGAACGACTCCGTGGTGGAGATCGTTTCCGGCATGGACACCGACAGCGTGGCCCCCGGCGAAACCGTGCTGGTGGACGGCCACTACACCCTGATTCACGACGCCCGCGTCCGCCTGGTGGACGACGTACGATCCGCCGGCGGCCGTCCCGACTGACGGCGCCGGCCCTGCTTCCCGTTACGACTCCAGGAACACCATGAAGCGCCTGCTCACAGCCGCGGTGCTCACCGCGCTTGCCCCCTTTTCGCTGGCCGCGCAGTCCGACACGGTGCCGCTCTCGCTCGCGGAGGCGCAGCGCGTGGCCGCCGAGAACAATCCGCAGTTCCGCCGCGTGGAGGCCGACGTGGCCAGCGCCGAGGCGGACGTACTGCGCGCCCGCGGCGCCTTTCTGCCCTCCGTATCCCTGGGCCTGCGCACCGGCGGCGGATACAGTCGCAAGTTCACGGGGCAGGACGAATTCGGAAACACCGTGGTGCGCGACGACCCGCTCGACTTCCAGAACAGCTCGGTGTCGCAGAGCCTGTCGGTGGACCAGTTCACCCTGTTCGACAACGGGGCGCGGCTCAAGGACACCCGCGCCGCGCGCGCCGGCCTGCAGGCCAGCGAGGCCCGCGTGGGCACGGAAGCGCTGCGGGTGCGCGGCGAGGTGGAGCGCCGCTACTGGGAGGCCGTGCGCGCGTCCAACGCCATCCGCCTGGAAGAAGAACTGCTGGAATCCGCGCGCGAGCGGCTGCGGAGCACGCAGACGCTGCTGCGCGTGGGCGTGCGCGGGCCGCTGGACGTGCTGACCGCGGAAGTCACCGTCGCCGAGCAGGAGCAGGCACTGGACCGGGCGCGCGGCGACGCCCGCCGCACGGAGCTGGACCTGCGGCAGTCCATGGGCGTGCTGAGCGGGCCGCCGGTGGCGCTCACCGACCGCCCTTCCGATCCGTTCGATCCCTCCACGCTGGACGCGGACGCCCTGGTGGCCCGCGCGCTGGCGACGCATCCCCGGCTGGCACGCGCGGAAGCCGCGGCCCGCCAGTCGGAGTACCGGCTGGACGCGGCGCGGGCGGGGCGCTGGCCGCGCCTTACCATGGGCGCATCGCTGGGCCGCACCCAGCAGTTCAGCGACTACTCCGGGCTGGTGGAGCCCAATCCGCTGGACCAGGCGGCCAGCTTTTCCATCGGCCTCTCGTATCCCCTCTTTACGCAGTACCAGAACTCGTCGCGCATCCAGTCCGCGCGGGCCAGCCGCAACGCCGCGCTCGAGGACACCCGCGGCGAGCAGCTGGGGGTGGAGCGCGACATCCGCGCGGCGCTGGTGGAGCTTCGCAACGCGTACTCCGCGTCCGCGCTGGCCGAGCGATCGGTGGAGTTGAACCGCCGCCGGCTGGAGCTGGCGCGCCGGCAGTACCAGGTGGGCTCGCTGACCTCCACCGAACTCACCGACGCCGTGGAGCGCGCCGCCCGCGCCGAGCGCGACGCCCTTCGCACCCGGTTCGAGTTCGCCACCGCGCTCGCCACGCTGCGCGAGCGCACCGGCGACACCGCCGCGCCCTGACCCCGCCCCTTCGGACCTGAGCCGCATGTCGCTGCCGCGCATCGCCATCGACCGGCCGGTCGCCGTCGCCATGTTCTTTCTGGGCGTGGTGTTCCTGGGCCTGCTCTCCTTTTTTCGCCTTCCCATCGACCTGCTGCCGGACGTGGCGTATCCGCGGCTGGTGGTCTACACCACCGACGCGGGAGCCGCCCCGGCGGAGGTGGAGCGCTTCATCACCGAACAGGTGGAGCAGGCCATCAGCACCGTGCCCGGCGTGCAGGGCGTGGAAAGCGTCACCCGCGAGGGCGCCTCGCTGGTTACCGCCCGGTTCGCCTGGGGCACGGACATGGACTTCGCCGCGCTCAACGTGCGCGAGCGGCTGGACAACGTGCGCGACGCCCTTCCCGAACAGGCCGCGCGCCCCGTGGTACTGCGCACGGACCCGCGCAGCGAGCCCATCATGGCGCTTTCCGTGGCGGGCGGGCGCGACCTTCCGGGGCTCAAGGAGCTGACGGAGTCGGTCTTCAAGCGGCGGCTGGAGCAGATTGACGGGGTGGCGCAGGCGCAGGTGACCGGCGGCTCCGAGCGCGAGATTCACGTGGACGTGGACCCGCGCGCGCTGGAAAGCTTCGGCCTCACGGTGGATGACGTGGCGCTGGCGCTGCGCGAGTCCAACGCCTCCGCGCCGGGCGGAACCATCCGCCGCGGCCGCTACCGCTACTCGCTGCGCACGCTGGGCGAGCTGCGCGGCGTGGCGGAGATTGCGGAGGTGCCCCTGCGCCGCTCTGCCGCCGGGCCGGGGGCGGACAGCACCGGCGCCCGCGTGCTGCTGCGCGACGTGGCCCGGGTGGAGGACGGATTCCGCGAGCGGGAGTCGCTGGCGCGCTACAACGGCCAGGAATCCGTCGGGCTGATGGTGTTCAAGAACGCGGACGCCAACACGGTGCGCGTCGCCAGCCAGGTAGAGGAAACGCTGGTCCAGCTGCGCCGCGAGTACCCGGACGTGTCGCTGGAAATCGCGGTCAGCCAGGCGGGGTTCATTTCCGACGCGCTGGCCAACGTCGTTCAGGAAGTGCTCCTGGGCGGCGTACTGGCGTTTCTGGTCCTGTTTCTGTTCCTGCGCGAGGCGCGGTATCCCGTGGCCATCGCCCTCGCCATCCCCATTTCGCTGATCGCCACCTTCGCCCTGCTGCACGCCACCGGGGTGTCGCTCAACATCCTCTCCTTGGGCGGAATGGCGCTGGGTGTGGGGATGCTGATGGACAACTCCATCGTGGTGCTGGAAAACATCTTCCGCCACCGCGAGATGGGGCTGCGCGCCCGCGCCGCCGCCGCCCTGGGCGCGGAAGAGGTGCAGCGCGCCATCACCGCGTCCACCATCACCACCATCGCCGTCTTCGGCCCCATCGTCTACATCGAAGGCGTCGCGGGCGAACTGCTGGGCGCGCTGGCGATGGCGGTCGCCTTTTCGCTGCTGGCCTCCATCATGGTCGCCGTCACCCTCCTCCCCGCCCTGGCGGCGCGGTGGGAAGGCGACACCGGGCGCGAGGCGGGAACGGGGCGGATCGGGCGCCTGCTGGCCCCGGTGCTGGACGGCTTTGACCGCGGATTCGCGCGCTTCGCCGCGCTGTACGAGCGCACACTGGCCTCCGCGATGCGCCACCGCGCGCGCACGCTGGCCTTTGCCGTGGGGCTGCTGGCCGTGGGCGTGGGCGTGGGATTCCTTCTTCCGCGCGGGCTGCTGCCGGAGGTGGACCAGGGCGGCTTCCGGCTGCGGGTGGAGCTTCCCGAGGGGACGCCGCTGGAGCGCACGGCGGATGAAAGCGCGCGGCTGGAGCGGCGGGTGCGCGCCGACCCCGCGGTGCAGGCCGTGTTCAGCCGCGTGGGCCGGCAGCTGGCGGTGGCGGGGATGGACGACCGGCAGAGCGGATTGAACACCGCCGTGCTGGACGTGCGCCTGCGCGAGGGAGAGGCGACGGCGGACGCGCTCAAGCGGCTGCGCCCCGTGCTGGCCTCTCTGCCGCCGGGGTCGGTGGCGGTGGAGGCGGGACAGGCCACCGCGCTGGGGCGGCTGCTGGGCGGCGGCGAATCAGACCTGGCGGTGCGCGTGCGGGGGGAGAACCTGGACGCGGCGCTGGCCTACGCCGGGCAGCTGCAGCGCCGGCTGGCTTCCGAGCCCGCCGTGGTCAACGCGCGGCTGGGGACGGAGCTGGGGCAGCCGGAAATGCGGGTGGAGATCGACCGCGAGCGCGCCGCCGCCTTCGGCGTGGACCCGCGGCGCATCGCGCAGACGGTGGAAGGCTACATGAAGGGCACCGTGGCCACCGACCTGGTGGAGTTCGACCGCAAGGTGCCCATCGTCGTCCGCCTGCCGGACGAGGCGCGCCGGTCCGCCGCCACGCTGCAGGAGCTGCGGGTGGACGGGATTCCGCTGCGCGAGCTGGTGCGCGTGTACGACGCCGCCGGCCCCAGCGAAATCCGCCGCGTGGACCAGAACCGCATGGTGACGCTGCACGCGGACGCCGGCCCGGGCGGGGTGGACCACGCGGTGGAGCGGGTGCAGGCGCTGGTGGCCGCCACGCCGCCGCCGCGGGGTCTGCGCGTGGACATCGGGGGGGAGAACGAGGAGATGCAGCGCGGCTTCACGGGGCTGGCGTTCGCCTTTCTGCTCGCGCTCGTCCTGGTCTACATGCTCCTCGCGGCGGAGTTCGAGTCGCTGCTGCTGCCGTTCATCGTCCTGCTGGCCGTGCCGCTGGCCGCGGTGGGCGCCACCGTCGCGCTCTGGGTGACGGGCGCGGGGCTCAACACCATGAGCCTGATCGGGATGGTGATTCTGGTGGGGATCGTGGACAACGACGCCGTGGTCAAGGTGGACTTCATCATCCAGGCGCGAAAGCAGGGGATGACGCGCCACGAGGCCATTCACGCCGCAGGCCACGCGCGCATGCGCCCCATCGTGATGAACAGCATCACCGCCATGCTGGGACTGCTGCCGCTGGCGCTGGGCGTGGGCCCGGGCGCGGAGCTGCAGGCGCCGCTGGCGATCGCGGTGTTCGGCGGCCTGCTTTCCGCCACCGCGCTGACGCTGGTGGTGATCCCCGTCGCCTACGACGTGCTGGACGAGCTGAGCGAGCGCATCGCCGCGTGGATGGGGCGCGGTTCCGCGGCGGACGCGGAGCCCGCGGTGCCGGCCGGGCTGGCGGCGGGGGACTGATGGCCGTCCGCATCCTCCCCGCCCCGGGCCGCGCCCGGAGGAAGGGGCGCGCCGCATGATCCGCTTTTCCATCCGCCGGCCCGTGGCGGTGGGCATGCTGTACTGCGCGCTGGCGCTGCTGGGCGTGGCCTCGTGGTTCCGGGTGCCGCTGGAGCTGCTGCCGGACACGGAGCTTCCCCGGCTGCGCATTACCGCCACGTGGCGCGGCGCCTCGCCGGAGGTCACGGAGGCGTTCCTTACCTCGCCCATCGAGGCGGCCGTGCAGCAGGTGCGCGGGGTGGAAAAGGTGACCTCCACCTCCGAGGAGGGGCGCGGCCGGGTGGACGTGGAGTTCGCGCGCAGCGCCGACATGAACTTTGCGCGGATGGACCTGAGCGAGCGCCTGGCCGCCATGGACGCGTCGCTTCCGGAAGGCGCCGGCCGTCCGCTGGTGGAGCCGTACGTTCCCGAGGAGTTCGCCGAGCAGAACCGCCCGTTCCTGCGCTACACGCTCACCGGGCCCATGACGGCGGAAGCGCTGCGGACGGTGCTGGACGAGCAGGTGGCGCCGGAGCTGCGGCAGGTGGACGGGGTGGCCGCGGTGCAGGGCTTCGGCGGGCGCGCGCGCATGCTGGAGATCGCGCTGGACGAGCCGCGCATTCTGGCGCTGGGGCTGTCGCCGGAAACGGTGCGCCAGCGGGTGCGCGATCTGGAGGACGTGCGCGAGGCGGGAAGCGTGGAGCGGGGCGGAATGCGCTACACCGTCGCCATCCGCGAGCACGCGGGCTCCGCGGAGCGGCTGCGGTCGCTGCCGCTGGCCACGGACAAGGGGCGCATGGTGCGCCTGTCGGACGTGGCGACGGTGCGCGACACGTATGAGGATCCCACGACGCTGTACCGCATCAACGGGCACCCCGCCGTTTCCTTTCAGGTGGTCAAGGAGATCGGCACCAACGTGGTGCACGTGGCGGACGCGGCCAAGGCGCGCGCCGCCACCCTGGACGCGGCTCTTCCCGGCGGGGCGCGCCTCCTTCTGGACACGGACGAAAGCGAGGCCGTCCGCACCCAGCTGACGGACCTGCGCGGCCGGGCGCTCTCGTCGGCGCTGATCGTGTTCGTGGTCCTCTTCCTCTTCCTCCGCTCCGTCCGCTCGGCGGCCATCGTCTTTTCCAGCATCGCCTTTTCCGCCCTCATCACCCTCAACCTCATCTACTTCGGCGGGCTCACGCTGAACGTGCTGACGCTGATGGGGCTGGCGATGGGCTTCGGGCTCATCATCGACAACGCGGTGGTGGTGCTGGAGAACGTGTACACGCACGCCCGCACCGCGCCCGACGCCCCCACCGCCGCGGAGCGTGGCGCGCGCGAGATGGTGCTTCCCGTGCTCGCGGCCACGCTGACGACCATCATCGTCTTCATCCCCTTCGTGTACCTGCAGGGCGAGGTGCGGCTCTTTTACGTGCCGCTGGCCATCGTGGTGGGGTTCACCAACATCGCCTCGCTCTTCGTCACGTTCAGCTTCACCCCCGCGCTGGCCGGGCGGCTGCTGGCGGGACGGGTGCGCAGCATTCGCGAGCGCCCCGCGCCGGCGCGGCCGCCGCTGTACCTGCGCCTGTACGCGGCCATGCTGGGCGGCACGCTGCGCTGGCCCTGGGCGGCGGTGCTGGCGTCGGCGCTCATGCTGGGCGGATCGTGGCTGCTGTTTGACAAGTACGTCACCCGCGGCACCGTGTGGCGGGCGTGGGGAAGCCAGCAGTCGTACATCAGCATCAACTTCGACATGCCGCGCGGCGAGGAATTGGACCGCACGGACGAGCTGGTGCGCTCGTTCGAGGCGCGGCTGGCCGCCATGCCGGAGGTCGCCCGCTTCACGACACACGTGTACCCGCAGGCGGCGCAGGTGCGGGTGGACTTTCCCGACTCGCTGCAGGAAACCTCCGTCCCCATCTCCATCAAGGAGCAGATGGAGGCGTACAGCCACCTGTACGGCGGCACCGAGGTGCAGGTGCACGGCTACGGGCCGTCGTTCTACGGCGGGGGCGGGTCGCCGCCCAACTACAGCATCAAGGTGCTGGGCTACAACTACGAGCGGGTGCGCGAGATCGCCGAAGACGTGGGGCGCCGGCTGCAGCGCTTTTCGCGCATTCAGGATGTGGACACCAACTCGTCGGGCTCGTGGTTCACGCGCGACCGCGCCACGGAGGTGGTGCTGCGGGTGGACCGCGAGCGGATGGCGGCGCACGGCATCACCGCCGCGGAGCTGGTGCGCCGGGTGAACGCCGCCATCGGGCGCAACGGGCAGCGCGGGTTTCTGCGGCTGGGTGACGAGGAACTGACTTTTTCCGTCGCGCTGCAGGGGCACCAGGCCATGGACGTGGGGCAGATGCAGAACCTGCTGATCCCCGCGCCGGGCGGCGGCGCGGTGCGCGTGGGCGACGTGGCGCGGCTGGACGAGCGCGAGGTGCTCAACAGCATCGTCCGCGAGGACCAGCAGTACCAGCGCACGGTGAGCTACGAGTTCCGCGGCCCCAACAAGCTGGGCGACAAGGTGCACGCCGCGGTGATCCGCGCCACCCGCCTTCCCGCCGGCTACACGCTGGTGGGCAAGGAGGAGTGGAAGTGGTCGGATGACGAGCGGACGCAGATCTACGGGGTGCTGGGCATTTCACTGCTCCTCGTCTTCATGGTCACCGCCGCGCTGTTCGAGTCGCTGCGCCAGCCGCTGTGCGTGCTGCTGACCGTGCCGATGGCGCTGATCGGCGTGTTTCTCGTCTTCTTCTTTACGAACGCCAGCTTCTCGCGCGAGGCGTTCATCGGCGTGATCATGATGGGCGGCGTGGTGACCAACAACGCCACGCTGCTCGTGGATCACGTGAACCAGCTTCGCCGCGGCGGGGGGCTGCCGCTGCGCGAGGCGGTGCTGCGCGGTACGCTGGAGCGGGTGCGGCCCATTCTGATGACCAGCGCGGTCACCATCCTGGGGCTGCTGCCGCTGGTGCTGTTCAGCGAGGCGGCGGACGCCAACATCTGGAACGCGCTCGGCTATTCCCTGCTCGGCGGGCTGGCGAGCAGCACCGTCCTGGTGCTGACCGTGCTCCCCGCGCTGTACCTCCTTTTTGAGCGCGGCCCCGAGCGCCGCCGCCTGCGCGCTTCGCTGATCGAAATCGCCGGGGTCGCGGCGCCCGCCCGGGCCGAGACGGCGAACGTCTGATCGGCTGAGATCGGGCCTGCTGGACGGCTCTCGCGGAAGCAGATGATTTGCCGCAACAACTGCGGAAAGTCTCCCGAACAGATGGGGGACTTCACCTGCAACGGCGGGATCAGTCCCGTCGACCGTATCGGTGCGGAGCGCGCGCATCGTGAGCGAATGGAATCCGCCGCTCAAACAGCGGTAAGCCCCGACACCGGCCGCTGGCGCGTCCGGTTCGGGGCTTCAACTGCATTGTGGGATCGACAAGTCGTCCGCCTCCGCAGTCCGCGCAGGCGGACTTCGTGTTTTTCGAGGCGCGGTTTCAACCGCCGGGCGGTGATCCGCCGACACGCACGAACTCTCCGACCGTCGCGCCGCGGCCGCACGGACGACGCCACGCGCTGATCCCCGCGTGAGGGATTCGCGCCCGCAGGGCCGAGAACCCGGTTCGCGCGCGCACCGGGTTCGCTCGGCGAGATCAACCATGGCGCGAACCGGGGGCTCGGCGCCGTTGGCAACAGTTGTATCGTTGCCTACGGCGCGCGAAGCCCGACCCGGAGCGCAGCGCAGGGACACGCCCGCAACTTCTTTTTTTTCCAGCAGTTTCCCCGCCCGGAACGCCCCGTCCACACCATGCGCGCGGTTACGGCACCACCGTTGCGGCTGTAGCTTGCACCGGTCATCAGACGCGGCCGTATTCGCTCCAACCCGATTGCGCAGTGGACAAGACTTTTCGCAGGCTCTTCAAGCAGCACTTCGGCGCGCCGCCGGTGAGCATTCTCGAGATCGCCGGGGACGGCTCCGCGCGCAAGATGGTGCGCCTGGTGGGCGAAAACATGGAGACGGCGGTGGGCGTCGTGGGCCCGGACCCGGACGAGAACCGCGCGTTTCTGGCGTTTTCGCGCGCGTTCCGCGGCATCGGCCTTCCCGTCCCCGAGGTGTACGCGGTCGACAAGAAGGCCGGCGTGTACATCGAGGAGGACCTGGGCGAAACGACGCTGTTCGACGCCGTGAGCCAGGCCCGCCAGGCCGATCCGGACGCGGACTTCCCCGCCGCCATGCTCCCCGTCTACCGGCGCATCCTGGAGATCCTGCCGCAGTTTCAGGTGGAGGGCGGGCAGGCGGTGGACTACTCCGTGGCGTACCCGCGCGCGGCGTTCGACCGGCAATCCATTCTGTGGGACCTGAACTACTTCAAGTACCACTTTCTGAAGCTGGCGCACATTCCGTTTAACGAGGCGCGGCTGGAAAAGGATTTCCGCCGCTTCGCCACCTTCCTGCTGGGCGCCGACACGCGGCACTTTCTGTATCGCGACTTCCAGTCGCGCAACGTGATGGTGCGCGATGGCGAGCCCTGGTTCATCGACTACCAGGGCGGCCGCCGCGGCGCGCTGCAGTACGACGTGGCCTCGCTGCTGTACGACCCCAAGGTGGGCTTGACGGAGCCGCTGCGCGAGGAACTGCTGGAGCACTACCTGGAGCAGCTGGAAAAGCGGATGCCGGTGGACCGCGAGCGCTTTCGCCAGCACCTGCGCGGATACACGCTGGTGCGCATCCTCCAGGCAATGGGCGCGTACGGCTACCGCGGCTTCTTTGAGCGCAAGCCGCGCTTTCTGCAGAGCGTGCCGCAGGCCATCCGCAACGTGGAACGGCTGCTGGAAACGGGCTTCGTGCCGGTGGAGTTGCCGGAGCTTCGCGCCGTGCTGGAGACGATCTGCGGCAGCACCACGCTGCGAAAGAAGCAGCCCACGCCACAGCCCGGGCTGACCGTGTACACCGGCAGCTTCAGCTTCAAGCGCGGCTACCCGGACGATGCGGGCGGCCACGGCGGCGGCTTCGTGTTCGACTGCCGCGCAGTGCACAACCCGGGACGCTACACGGAATACGCCAGCCTGTGCGGCTGCGACGAGCCCGTGAAGGACTTTCTGGAAAGCCTGCCGGAAGTGGAGGATTTCTGGATGCACGTGCGCGGCCTGGCCGAGCACCACGTGGGCGTGTGGCTTACGCGCGGCTTCAGTTCGCTGAGCGTCAACTTCGGGTGCACCGGCGGGCAGCACCGCTCAGTGTATTTTTCCGAGCGGCTGGCCGCTTACCTGCGCGCCAACTATCCCTCGGTGCACGTGGTGGTTACGCACCGCGAGCAGGACCACTGGCCGGACCGGGAGCTGGCGATGGCGCAGATGGCCGGCGCCGCCGCCGGCGCGCAGGAGCGCGGCTGATGGACGCCATGATCCTGGCGGCGGGGCTGGGCACGCGCCTGCGCCCGCTGACGGACCACACGCCCAAGGCGATGATCGAGGTCGGCGGCGTGCCCATGCTGGAGCGCGTCGCCCGCCGCCTGATCGCCGCCGGCGCGGACCGGCTCATCATCAACACCGCGTACCTGGCCGAGCAGATCGAGGACTACGTCCGCGCGCACGACGGCTTTGGCGTGGAGGCCGTGTTTTCGCGCGAGGACCCGGGGCCGCTGGAAACCGGCGGCGCGCTGCTGGCAGCGCGTCCCCTGTTTCGCCGCGACGGGCCGTTCTTTCTGCACAACGCCGACATCGCCACCGACCTGTCGCTGGACGACCTGCTCGCCGCGCACCACGCGGCGGGCGATCCGCTGGTGACGGTGGCGGTGCTGGACCGGCCCTCCGCCCGCAAGCTGCTCTTTGACGAGGACGGACTTCTGGGGCGCGTGGATGAGAGCAAGGGCGTGGACCTGCGCGTGCGCCCGGCCCGCGGCGCCGTGACCGCGCTCCCGTTCGCGGGCGTGCACGTGCTTTCCCCGCGCTTTCTGGACCTGCTGACGGAGACCGGCGCGTTCAGCATCCTGGAGCCGTACCTGCGGCTTGCGGCCGCGGGCGAGCGGATCATGCCCTACCGCGTGGATGGCTGCGCCTGGCTGGACATCGGCCGCCCGGAGCAGCTGGAGGCGGCGCGCCAGCGCTTCCCCGCCTGACGACTCCGGTTACGCCAAGCTGAATCGGATTCAACGCCGCGCGACTCTCCGTCGCGCGGCGTTCTACGTATGCTCTGCCGTTCACGCCCCCGGCAGAGCAAGAACGCGTAAACCCTCCCTGCGTGCAGCGTCGCAGTGCTTCTGGTCCGCGCTTACGAACGTGAGTTCATCCTCTGCGGGGATGTTCTGCTGGACGAGCAACGCCGACGCGACGTGGAGCGCATCACCAGGACGAAGCTGCTGCCGCTCGATGATCGGGACCGCCTCACGCATGCATTCGGATACGGCATTCATGTGGATCGGGATCGCGCCGTTGAAGTCGGCTTGAACGCGAGGCAGCGTCCGCCGTAGGGCCGACACGCTAAGTCCCTTGCGTGCGGCAGACGGACCACGTGCGATCTGCTGCAGCGCGGAAACGGTTTCCGGCAACGCCAGATCGCAAACGAGTACGCGGTCTCTCGTGGAAACCTGAGCCGAGTTCCGGAACAGATCGCGGACGGTCTGAGAGCCCGGTTCTACCACGTAGAGTTTTACGATGGCGGAAGAGTCCAGAAAATATCGTTTCACAGACGGGTTGCCCGCCGGAGCCGGATGAGTGCTTCACTGGCCAATTCCCCCTCTACGTGGATTGGCTCCGGCAACTCCCAGTCGGGAGCCGGATTGGGAATACGGATCGTGACGCCACGCTCCGCCATGCAGCGCTGAAACGCCACGTCGTCCGGATGCGGCTCCGGCTTCACCGGATCAGGCGCTGAACCCACCTTCTTCTTGGACATTCGAATCTCCCGGGTTTTGCATTCCATTCCTGGGCGGTGAGGAACGCGTCCTTACCGCCAGCGATCCCGACTACGACGAACCAGGCTATCTGGACACCAGATACCGCGAGCAGCCAACGTGCTGACACGGTTTGGGGTCCCGGACCGCTACACCCTCTCCGCGAGCGGCTCTCCTGTTCAGATCTGCACACGGGCAGGCCCTCCTCTTCAGCCGCGCGGCACTGCCGTGCATCCCCGCTCACGAACACGAAAGGCAATCCGGTGCCCATCGTCTCACGTGCGGTCAGCGCAGCGGCGATGTGGACGGCATCCGCGCCCCGGACCTTTCGCCTGTCGACCACATCGGCCGCAAGCGGGATGCAGCTGCTTGCCGTGATGCTCACGGCTGCCTCGGTTTCCAGCATCTGTGCGCGTACCAGCGGCAGCGTGCGACGGTACGCGGCCGGACTGAGTCCTCTCCGGCCGGCGTTCGGCCCCGTGGAGATCTGCTGAAGCGCCGAGATGGTCTCCGGGAGCGCGAGGTCACATGCACAGATGCGTGCTCGCGGAGGATCGGCGGCTGCGCCACGCACGAGTTCCCGAACCGTCGACCAGCCCGGCTCAACCACGTACAGGCGGACGATCGCTGACGAATCCAGAAAATACAGCTTCACAGGCGTCCCGAACGGCGCAGTTCCACGAGCATGCGGCTCACCTCCTGTTCGGTGAACGGGAGAAAACGCAGAGCCTCCCAGTCGATCTTGACTCCAGTAGTCCGCACCGGCACGACAACTCCCGCCTCCTCCCACTTCTTCCGGCGGGCCTGCCAATCAAGCTCGGCCTGGACACTGTCATTGGTGCTTGCATGCGCCTCGGACATGATCTCCTCGGGGTTAGGTCGCAGATTTGACGGTCGGGATGTCCACCGAGCGGGTGGAATCGTCACGGCTGAGCGCGCGAGGTGGGGCCGCGCTTGCCGCTCGCACGCGATCGCGGACGGTGCGGGTGAACCAGCCGGCATGTCCGTCCCGTCATGCGGCGTTGTCCACTCCGTCAGGAGAACAAGATAAACTGTTCGCTCCGCACATCAAATACCGCGAGCCGCCACCGTGCGGACCCGTTTCCCGACATGACGAAAAACCACCCCGATGCCGGCGGGTGGCTTTCGATTGTCTACCGTGGTCCTGCCCTCGGATGCGGCGGGCCGGGCAGGGCCAGCCCGCAGGCCGACGGTCCGCGATACGATCAGGAGTACGGCGTCCAGCGCTCCCGGCCGTGGAAGTCGTAGCGCAGCTGCTGGTGGTCGCCAGCACCGGCGAGCGTCGGCCAGACAAAGCGGAAGTCGTAGATGTAGATGGGGAGCACCAGGTAGCGCCGCTCATCCAGATCGATGATGATCGTCCTGCGCTCGTACCGCTCGGCTATCCAGCTTGCGGCGAAATACCGCCCGTCCGGCGTAAAGGCGAAGTTGCACCCCCACGCCAGGCCGGGGAGGAGCACGCCGTCCGCGCGCAGCTCGTGGCAGCTATCGCCGTGCGGCGGCTCGCCCGCGTACCGCAGCGACACCTCGTGGCGGCCGTCCGGGCCGATCAGGGTGTAGTCGCCCATCCCCGCCCACACACTGTCGCCGTTGCCGGGCATCGGCATCACACGATCGTTCATCACAAATACCCAGGTTCGTCAGGCACGGCCGCAGGACGGTCCGCCCGAGACACGGCGTTCGGGTGGCGCGCATGAAAAAGCCGCCGCCCGGCACAGAGCCGGGCGGCGGCGGTCATCGTCACGATCGAACGTTTCAGCGGACGCCGGTCACGGGCGGCACCACCAGGCCGGCGCGGTTCACGCGCGGCTGCGACAGGGTGACGGCCTCGTCCTCGATGCGCTCGCGGTTGGTCCAGCGAAAGTACACGGCGGTGATGGCCAGCCAGAGCGTAAGCCCCCCCGGCACCCACATGATCACCCCGCCCAGCCGCTGGTCTTCCAGCGCCGACAGCGACGAAATCAGCCGCGGCGCCTCCACGTACCAGCTGTACAGCTCGCTCTGCGAAAACGTGATCAGCGCGGCGGAGACCATCATGGGAATCCCCACCAGGAACAGGTACACCATCTGAAGCACCGGCGCCACGCGCGGAAGCTCCGGCAGCGGGCTCATGACGGGCCACCACATGATCGTCCCCGTCACCATGATCATCAGGTGCATGGTGATGTGAACGTTGTGGTTGCGCATCATCAGGTCGTACGGACCGGGAAAGTGCCACGCCAGAAAGATGATGTTGTTGAGCGCAAAGGCGATCAGCGGAAAGGTGATGGCCCGCGCGGCCAAGTATCCCCACCGGCGGCGCACCAGCGGGCGCAGCATCCAGTCGGGGGTGCCGTACAGCAGAAAGGGCGGCATCATCAGAATCAGCACCAAGTGCTGAACCATGTGCGCGCTGAAGAGAAAGTAGTCGCTCAGCTCGTGCAGCGGGCCCTGCAGCGAGGCGAACATCATCAGCAGGCCGGCCGTGAACGAGGCCACCTTCCTGGCCGACACCGGCGACGCCCCCGCGAAGCGGTGCCGCAACGGCCCGATGGCCAGAAAGTAGGCGCCGCCCAGGAGCAGCCACCCCGCCATGAAGCTGGGGTAGACCTTCCATTCACTCCAGGAAAAGGTCTCGCCCCCGTGAAGCAGGGCGAGACCCAGAACCGCAGACTGCATTGCAGAACCTCGTACCGCGGTGAGGTCAGTGCGGCGTCGGCGACGCCTCACCCGTGCTGGGCGTGGTGGGCGCGCCGGGATTTTCCCGCGGCGCCGTGGCCGGCCCGTGCACCGACTCGTTGTTGGTCAGCGTTCCGTGACCCGGGTAGCGGGTCGCCGTTCCGTGCAGAATGTGGAACAGCATGATCATGCTGCCGATCACCAGGATCGCGAGCGCCGCCGGAAACAGGAATACCCCGGTGAACAGCTTGTGATCGAACTTGAGGTGCATGTAGTACGCGACCACCAGAATGAACTTGGCGGCCGACAGCACCAGGATGATGATGGCGGACATGCCGCTGCTGAGCGCGCCGCTGGTTTCACCCATGTACCCCAGCACCTCCAGCCCCGTCAGCACCAGCAGAATCAGGCCGATGATGAGGTAGAAGCGGTTGGTGGGATGCGCGTGCGCCCCGTGTGCCATCTCGTGCGTTTCGCTGCTCATCGGCTCGCTTACTTGATCAGGTACACGAGGGGGAAGATCACGATCCAGATTACGTCCACGAAGTGCCAGTACAGGCCGGCCAGCTCCACGTTGAGCGCCTTTTCCGGCCCGATGCGTCCGCGGTAGGCCATCCACGCCAGCGTCATCAGGTACAGCACGCCGGCGGTGACGTGGGCGCCGTGAAAGCCCGTGAGCAGGTAGAAGCTGCTGCTGAACAGGCTGGTGCCCAGCGTGAGCCCCTCGTGGTAGAAGTGCGTGAACTCGTAGACCTGGCACCCCAGGAAGATGCTGCCGCCAAAGGCCGTCATGAACAGCCAGAGCGCGCTCTTCATCCGCTCGCCGCGCTGCGTGTAGTTCAGCGCCAGCACCATGAACACCGAACTCACCAGCAGAATGAACGTGCTGGCGGTGGTGAGCGGCAGGTTGAAGATGCCGTGCCCCGGGTTTACGCAGGGCACGCCCTTCCAGCAGTCGCCGTGCGGCGTGGGCCCGGCGATGCTGTTGCCCTTGTACGCCATGTACGTGGCGATCAGCGAGCCGAACAGCAGGCACTCCGAGCCGATGAAGCCCCAGAAGGCGAGCTTGCGGTTGTCCAGCCCGGTGCTGGTGTCCAGGTGGGCCGGATGCGCGTGATCCAGCGCGTGAGTTTGGTTCATCGTCCGATGTTCAAGAAAGAGCGACGGCGTAGAAGCTGTTCCCGGTGCTCAGTGCCCGGTACCCGGTGCCGGACACTCTGGCACCGGGAACGGGGCACTTTCTGTTCAGTGCTCGTGGCTGTGCCCCGGCTCGAAGGCCCAGGCGTAGATGGCCACCACCGTCAGCAGCGCGCCCGCGGGCGTCATGAACCACAGATTGTGCGCCGCGCCGCCCACGTTGCGGAACAGCAGGCCGATGAAGATCATCGAAATACCGGCCGCCAGCACGATGGGCCAGTACGACGGGGGCGGCAGGTGGATGTCCTGGTGCGGCGACATCACGTTCACGTCCGATTCCGGATCGGCCACCTCGCCCACCTTGCGTCCCATCAGCGTCACCTGCTCCGTCTCTTCCTCCACCCGTCCATGCGGAATTCCGCTGGACTTGGCCGCGTCGCCCTCCCACAGGGGCATGCGCGAATGCACGATGGGGATCACGGCGAAGTTGTACACCGGCGGCGGCGAGGGAATGCTCCACTCCAGCGTGGAAGCGCCCCACGGGTTGGCCCCCGCGCGCCGCCCGAACTTCCACGACAGCGCCAGGTTGATGGCGAACACCAGGGTGCCCAGCGCCAGGATGAACGAGCCCGCCGAGATCAGGGCGTTCATCTCGTTGAAGCCCATGTTGTCGGCGTAGGTGAAGATGCGCCGCGGCATGCCCAGCATCCCCAGAAAGTGCATGGGGAAGAAGGTGATGTTCATGCCCACCAGGGTGAGCCAGAAGTGCACCTGGCCTGCGCGCTCGCTGAGCAGGCGGCCGAACACCTTGGGATACCAGTAGTAGATGCCGGACCACAGCCCCAGCACCGTGCCGCCGAAGAACACGTAGTGGATGTGCGCCACCACGAAGTACGTGTCGGTCTGCTGCAGGTCGCTGGGCGCCGCCGCGTGCATCACGCCCGAGATGCCGCCGATGGTGAACATGGCCAGGAAGGCCAGCGAAAACAGCATGGCGGTGGTGAAGCGGATGCTGCCGCCCCACAGCGTGCCCAGCCAGTTGAAGATCTTGATGCCCGTGGGAATCGCGATCAGCATGGTGGACAGCGAAAAGAAGCTGTCGGCGATGGGGCCCATGCCGGTGGCGAACATGTGGTGGCTCCACACGCCCCACCCCAGCCAGCCGATCAGCACGCCCGAGAACACCATGACGTTGTAGCCGAACAGCGGCTTGCGGCTGAAGGTGGGAATCACCTCCGACACCATGCCCATGATGGGCAGGATCAGGATGTACACCTCGGGGTGGCCGAACATCCAGAACAGGTGCTGCCACAGCAGCGGGTCGGCGCCCTTGTTGATGTCGTAGAAGGCGCTGCCGAACACGCGGTCAAACATCAGCTCGGTCACGGCGATGGTGAACACCGCCATGGCCGTGACGATCAGCACGTTGGTGATCAGCGTCATCCAGGTGAAGATCGGCATGCGCATGAGCCGCATTCCCGGCGCACGCATGTTGACGATCGTCACGATGAAGTTGAGCGACGCCAGGATCGACGACAGACCCAGGATCTGCAGGCCCAGGACGTAGAAGTCCATGTTGAGCCCGGGCGAAAACTGCTTGGTGGTGATGGGCGCGTACGCGAACCACCCCGAGTTGGGCCCCAGCTTCAGCAGCATGCCGGTGTTGAAGAACAGCACGCCGAACAGGTAGATCCAGTACGACAGCGCGTTCAACCGCGGGAACGCCACGTCCCGGGCGCCGATCTGCAGCGGCACCATGTAGTTGAACAGCGCCGCCGTAAGCGGCATCAGCGCGCCGAAGATCATCGTCAGCGCGTGCACCGTGAACAGCTGGTTGTACAGGTCGGCGCTGACGAAGTTGTTGTTGGGCACGGCCAGCTGCACCCGGATCAGCAGCGCCTCGAGGCCGCCGACCAGGAAGAAGAAGAACGCCGTGGCGCCGTACAGAATGCCGATGCGCTTGTGGTCGACCGTGGTGATCCAGCTCCACAGCCCCCGCGGCTCGGGGTGGGCGGCGGCCAGGCTGTGCGGAGCCGCCACCGTAGCGGTTGATGCCATTCCTACTCCATCGGGTTCGGGGCGCCGGACTGGCCCGGTCGCCTGATCACGGAAGCGCGCCCCCGCCGGGCGGGGGCGGGCGTAGCTGCCGGAGTGCCGCGCCTACTGCAGAGACTGCAGGTAGGCCACGATGTACGAGATCTGTTCGTCGGAAAGCGCGTTCTGAACGTCGCCCCCGAGCTGCGGCATCTTGGAACCCGGCTTCACGGCCGGCGCGTTCCGGATCCAGCTGTGCAGGTTGGCCGCGTTGTTCTCCATGATTCCCGCGGCCAGCGTGCGGCGCCGCCCGAAGTGCGTGAGCACCGGGCCGGTGCGCCCCACCATGGGCGTGCCCTTGATGACGTGGCAGCCGGCGCACACGCCCTGCGTCACCAGCTTCTTGCCCACCGCCACGGCCGAGGCGCTGTCGGTGGGCTCCACCGCGGGACGGGCCTCGTTTTCCAGCCACTGCCGGAAGCCGTCGGGGGTGTGAGCGATCAGGCGCATCTTCATGAGCGCGTGGCTGTCGCCGCAGAACTCGGCGCACTGGCCCATGTACACCCCCGGCTCGCGCGGGGTGAAGACGAGGCGGTTGACGCGGTTGGTGATCAGGTCGCGCTTGCCCGCCATCTGCGGCACCCAGAAGGAGTGCAGCACGTTGTCGCTTTCCAGCAGCAGCTGTACCGGCTGGCCCACGGGAACGTGGATTTCGTTGGCGGTGATGATGGTGTCGCGGCCCACCGCGTACTGGAACTCCCACCACCACTGCTTGCCGATGACCCGCACGTTGAGCGCGTTGGCCGGCGGTTCGGGCTGCGTGATGAAGATGGCGCGCACGGTGAACACCGCGATGACCGCCACGATCAGGGCGGGGAGCAGCGTCCACGCGATTTCGAGCGTGGTGTTGCCGTGGAACTGCTGCGCCTCGGGGCCGCCGGGGCGGTAGCGGAACTTCCACAGGATCCAGCCCATCAGGCCGAACGTCAGCAGGCCGACGACGATGCCCATCCACATGGTGAGGTGGAAGAGCCACATCTGCTCCGACGCCATTTCGGTGGCGGGGGCAAACGTCGTCTGCGGAAAGCGCGTCAGGTGGTCGTCGCCGCAGGCCGAGGCCAGCAGGAGGAGCACGGGGAGCAGCGCGGGCAGGCCGCTGCGCAGCGCCCGTCCGGGGCGCAGCCGGCGGAGGGACCCGGCGGCGGTCAGAACTGACTTCATCGGCTGTGGGTGTTCGGCGTTCTGCAAGGGTCCAGCGAGCCGGGGCGCGCGGGCGCGCGCGAGCCGTGCACAGGGCGGCGGCCCGGACCGGGCGCCATAATACGCCGCCCCTCCGGCGCGCGCCAGTATCCGCGCCGGGCATGCCGGCGCGGGGCGCACCCCGCCCTGTTTGGCGGGAATGTAAGGGGCGCGCCGGGGTCTGTATGTAGGGAAAGGGCCTACAAAAGCAGTGCGTGAGTGCGGGGTGCGTGAGTGCGTGAGTGCGAACGACGGAGAAGGGCCAGGAAGGCCCCGCGGATGAACCCGCCGGATCCCCGGCGCTGCTGCCTGGTCCGCCCTTCCATCCCCATCCGCGTTGCCACTTCCCGCGCACGCACAATCATCCTCCGCCTCGTACTCTCGCATCTTTTCGCACTAACGCACTCACGCACCCCGCACTCACGCACTTCCTCTCTTCCCCTCCCGCCCGCCCATGGTATGTTCACCGTTCATCCGCGCACCCTGAACCCGGCTTCATGGCACAGGCTAGATCACACGTCGGACAGCAGCGCCGCTCGCCCACGGAGGGACAGCCCACGTGGAGGCAGCGGCTGCGCGCCATGCGCAACCTTCCCCCGTTCATGGGAATGGTGTGGCGCACGCACCGCGGCTACGTGCTGGGAATCGCCGCGCTGCGCCTGCTGCGCGCATTCGTCCCCATCGCCACGCTCTGGATCGGCAAGCTGATCGTGGACGAGGTGGTGGCCGCCGCCGGCGCGGGCACGCCCGACTGGCGCCGCATCTCGTCCCTGGTGGCGCTGGAGTTCGGCATCGTTGTGGTGGGCGAGGTGGCGGCCCGCACGGGAACGCTGCTGGAAAGCCTGCTGGGCGACCTGTTCAGCAACCGCCTGAGCGTGCAGCTGATGGAGCACGCGGCGGATCTGGACCTGCAGCACTTCGAGGACCCCGTCTTCTACGACCGGCTGGAGCGCGCGCGGCGGCAGACGGTGGGGCGCATCGCGCTGCTGGCGCAGATGTTCGGCCTGGCGCAGGACGCGCTCACGCTGGTGACGCTCATCGGCACGCTGCTGGCCTTTTCGCCCCTGCTCTTCGTCCTCCTGGTCCTGACGGTGCTGCCGTCGTTCCTGGGCGAAACGCACTTCGCCGCGCTCGGCTATTCGCTGCTGTACCAGTGGACGCCGGAGCGGCGCAGGCTGGACTACTACCGCATGATCGGCGCGTCGGATACGACGGCAAAGGAAGTGAAGCTCTTTGGCCTGTCGCCCTTTCTGGTGGCGCAGTACCGCCTGCTTTCGGACCAGTTCTACGCCGCCAACCGCAGCCTCGCCATCCGCCGCAGCCTGGTGAGCACGGCGCTCACGGTGGTGTCCACGCTGGGGTACTATGCGGCCTACGGAACCATCGTGTACCGCACGGTGCTGGGACGGCTGACGCTGGGCAGCCTGACGCTGCTGGCGGGAACGTTCTCCCGCTCGCGCGACCTGATCCAGCGCATGCTGCTGTCCACGACGGACCTGTACGAGCAGGCGCTGTATCTGGACGACCTGTTCACCTTTCTGGCGATGCAGCCCACCATCCGCCGGCCGGACAACGCACGTCCATTTCCGCGGCCCATCCGCCAGGGATTCGAGTTCCGCGATGTGTGGTTCCGCTACCCGGGCACCGGCGACGACGCTGATGCGCCCGCCAATCCGCCGTCGGATGATCCGTCGTGGGTGCTGCGCGGAATCTCGCTCCGCATCGCGCCGGGCGAACGGCTGGCGCTGGTGGGCGAGAACGGCGCGGGAAAGACGACCATCACCAAGCTGCTCACGCGGCTGTACGAGCCCACGCGCGGCGTGCTGCTGCTGGACGGACATCCTCTGGGCGAGTACGACCCGGCGGAGCTGTACGACCAGGCCGGCGTCATCTTTCAGGACTTCGTGCGGTACGACATGACGGCCGAGGAAAACATCGCGGTCGGCCGCATCGGCGAGCTGGCGGCCGGCGGGGACGATGAGCATCCGCGCGTGGTGGACGCGGCGCGGCGCTCGCTGGCCTCGGAGGTGGTGGAGGCGCTGCCCGCCAGGTACCGGCAGATGCTGGGGCGGCGCTTCGAGGGCGGGGTGGACCTGTCCGGCGGGCAGTGGCAGAAGGTGGCGCTGGGGCGCGCGTACATGCGCGACGCGCAGCTCCTGATCCTCGACGAGCCGACGGCGGCGCTGGACGCCCGCGCCGAGTACGAGGTGTTCCAGCGCTTCACCGAGCTGACGGACGAGAAGATGGCGATCCTGATCTCGCACCGCTTTTCCACCGTGCGCATGGCGGACCGCATCATCGTGCTGGAGCACGGCCGCGTGCTGGAGGAAGGGACGCACGACGAACTCCTGGCCCTGGGCGGCCGCTACGCCGAGCTGTTCAACCTGCAGGCCGCGGGATACCGGTGAGCGCCGCGCCTCCCCTCGCCAACGACGACCTGCGCGGCGCGCTGGAGGAGGCGTGGTACTCCGACCGCGAGCACGTGGAGCGGATGACGTTCTCCGCGGCGATCATCTCCACCGCTCTCGACCGGTCCGGCCTGCGCGCCACGCTCGTCGGCGGAGGAGCCTTGGAATTCCACGTTCCCGACGCGTATCGAACGAGCGACCTGGACTTCGTGGTTGAACGCGGCACGCGGGAGACGATCAACGACGTCTTCCTTTCACTCGGATTGCGGCGGAGCGGGCGGCACTGGGTTCGCGATGACCTGTTCGTGGAAGTGCCCGGGAACTACATGGAGGAACCGGCTGACGAGGTGTCAGTCGGCCCGTTCACGTTGCGCGTTATCACGAAAGAAGCCCTGCTGGCCGAAAGAATCGTGGGTTTTCGCTACTGGAAGTACTGGGGACACGGTACGCAGGCCATCGAGATGCTGAGGGGCTTCGGCGACAGCCTGGATGAGGAATTCCTGCGGAATGCGCTCCGCAAAGAGGGCGCGAACGACGCCCTGGACCTGCTTCGCGCCATCTCTGACTCCGGGGAAACGATTACGCTGGCTGCGCTTGATAGGCTGTGGCATCTTCACTACCGTTAATGCAGGAGGCGCTCATGAAAATCGACGACATCGACATCTCGGAACTGCGCGCCATGTGGGCGAAGCGGCGCGCGGCGGCCGCCGAGGTCCGCTCTCGCATCGACCCCACGGGAATGACGCGGCCGGCGCGCGACCCGGATGAGCGCGCGTTCCTGCGGGAGCGCGGCGGGCTGGGGCCGTTCGTGGAGGTGGATGAGCCGGGCTGGCGCGAGTGGCGCAACCGGGGATCCACGCTCGACTGAAGCAGAGGGGCGGGGCCGCGGCGGCCTCGCCCTTCGCGCATCCACGATGACGGGTTCGTCCCGGCGACCTCGGGTGTGTACACTGTCTCGCGATACCGTGTCAGATCACGGCACCGGGGCGCGCCGTCCATCCGCCACGTTCCGCGTATCGAACGTGTTCGCTTGCACTTGAGCGATTGGGCGGACCGGGCACCCAAGTCGCATGGGCTCGGCACCGCCGCCGGGGCGACGCGCCTGCACCGCCGCGCGGCGTCCGGGGCTGGCGAGACCCGCCGCAACGGCCCGGCCGGACGGTCCCGAGCCGGCCAGCACTGAAACTCGCGGTACCGCCGGGGCGTACCCCGGTGGCTACCCGTCCCACCTACTCCCGACCGCCCGATCCCATGTTGCTGACTCTGGCCTTCGCGGCGCTGCTGCAGGGCACTCCCACGTTGCAGGATTCCACCTCCGCCTACCCGGACGCGGGCACGCGCCAGCTGGTGGCCGGCGCGCGCGAACGCCGCGCGCGAGTGGAGCGCACCATCGACGCCTACCAGGTCACCGCCCGGCAGCGCATTCACGTGGGCGTGGAGGCGCTGAGCCGCCAGCGCACGCTGTTCGGCCAGGAGATGGCGGCCCAGATCGAGTGGCGCCGCGGCCAGACCGGCACCGTGCGCATTCTGGGCGCGCGTGAGGCCTCGCCCAGTACGTCACGCGGCGTGAGCCTGCCCGACGACCTGATGAGCGAGGGGCCGGACCTGGCCTTTGACCCCGACCAGCTTCAGCTGGACATCTTCAGCTTCGGCATCAGCGTGGGTGCGCGGGATACGACGGCCGCGCGGCGCGAGCGCACCCGCGCGGCAGACGGCGAGGTGAGCGCGGGCACCGAGGTGGAGCGCGATTCCACGGGAAAGAAGACGGGCACTTCCGTGGAGATAGACGCCACGCCGGTGGACCCGCTGGGTGCGGGGAGCGAGGCGCACTACCGCTTCCGCTCCGGCGACACCACCACCGTGCGCCTCCCCGACGGAACGCGGCTGCAGATGGTGCAGCTGGAGATCATTCCCCGCCGCCGCGAGTTCCGCCTGCTGCGCGGCACGCTGTGGATCGACCTGCAGACGCACGGCGTGGTGCGCAGCGTGCTGACCACCGCGCGCCCGTTCGATCTGCGCCGCGACGTGGACGAGGACCTTCCCGGCGTGATCGACGCCGCGGGCCCCATCCGCGCCGTGGTGCGCTACGTGACGGTGGAGTACGCGCTTACGCAGGGCCGCTTCTGGCTTCCCCGCCTGATGGCGGTGGACCTGGAAGCGAACATGGGCGTGGTGGCCGGGCTGCCGGTGCGCTTTGAGCGGAGCTACGCCGACTACCAGGTGACGGCCAGCGCCGCCCCGCAGCAGGCACCGCGCCTGGCCGGCGCGCCGCGCGACACGATGGCCGAGCGCGTCTGCCGCAACGACGCCAAGGAGACGGGCGCCTCCTGCCGCTGCAACAGCGTGGCGTGCTCCCTGTGGCGGGTGGAGATCCCCGCCGACACCGCCGCGCTGCTGGCCAGCGCCGATCTGCCGGAGCCGCTGGCCGGCGGCTCCAGCAAGCTGATCACGGGCGAAGAGGTGGAATCGCTGGCCCGCGTGCTGGTGCCCGGCTTTGGCGACTTTGCGCCGGAGCTGCATACGGAAGTCGCCAGCCTGCGCATGCTTCGCTACAACCGCGTGGAGGCGCTTTCCGTGGGCGCGCGGGCGGACGTGGAGTACGGGCCGCTGACGGTGGATGGCGAGGCGCGCATCGGGCTGGCGGACCTGGAGCCCAAGGCGGAGCTGGGCGTAACGCGGCAGACGGCGTTCTGGAACACGCGGCTGGGCGGCTACCGGCGGCTGGTGGCGTTCGATCCGAGCACGAGCGGCCGCGCGCTGGGCCCGGGCAACTCGCTGTCCGCGCTGCTGCTGGGCCGCGACGAGTACGACTACTTTCTGGCCAGCGGCGCGGAAATCACCGGCAGCCCCATCCGCGCGGGGGCGTGGACGTACAACTGGCGCCTGTTCGGCGAGCACCAGCACCCGTCCACCCGCAACACGCAGATCTCGCTGGCCCGCGCATGGGAGGGGAGCGACGTGTTCCGCGACAACCGCGCGGCGGCGCGCGCCGACCAACTGGGCGCGGGGCTGTCGCTGCGGCGCGAGTTCGGCTCGGACCGCAGCCAGGCGCGGCTGACCACCGGCGTCGGCCTGGAAGGGCAGACGGGCGACTTTCAGTTCGGCCGCGGGCAGGCGTTCGCGCGCGTGACGTCCGGGCTGGGCGGGCGGCTGGGACTGGCGCTGGAAGGCGCGGCGGGAAGCACCACAGGCGACGTGCCGGTGCAGGGGCTGTGGTACCTGGGCGGAACGCAGAGCGTGCGCGGGTACCCGGGCGCGCTGCTGGGCGGAACGGCGTTCTGGCGCGCCCGCGCCGAGGTGGCCACGCCCACGCCCGCCGCGCGCATCGTGCTGTTCAGCGACGCGGGATGGGTGGGGCCGCGCGACGGGTGGGGCGGCGACCCCAACCTGCTGTCCGCCGGGATCGGTGCCAGCGTGCTGGACGGGCTGATTCGCCTGGACCTGTCGCGCGCCATTCGCGAGCCCAAGGGGTGGCGCGTGGACCTGTACCTGGACGCGGCGCTGTAATTGCGGCGGATCGGTCGATCGACGTCAGACGAGGGGCGGGCCCGCACGGGGTCCGCCCCTCGATTCGTTCGGCCCGGGAGCGGCTGGGGCGACTGAAGTCGCGGCAACAACGGCGCAAAGTCCGCCTGCGCGGACTGGAGCGGAAGGTCCGGCGCGGGTCGATCGACCTCGCGCGTGCGGCATCCAGGAGCGAATGAATTCGCCGCTGGAAAGGCACGAAGTCCACCTTCGTGGACTGGGGCGGAGAGCTCGGCATCCATCGCCATCATCCGCTGGGCGGTTGGTTCGGAGAGGCGGGGCGGATCACGACGTACATCCCGGAATCGGCCATTCGCACGACGGAGGGCGTGTCATCCACTGATTTTCATCATCCACCTGATGCGCGTGTTGATGGGACGGCACCGGGAGCGGGAGCGGGAGACGGATCGCGCGGTGGAGCATGGGACGGCGCATCCGGACCCGGGCCCTTGTGCGGCGGTGGGCACATGCGTTCATTGGACGATGACCCTCGGGTTCCCTCCCCATCGACGCCACCATGCGAACAATCCGCCCTTCCCTGCCCCGCGTCCCGGCGATCATCCCGGCCGCGCTGCTCGCATCCGCGCTGCTGGCCCCGCTCCCCGCGTCCGCATCGGCCAAAGGCGCGCCATCCTCCCTGATGGCGACACAGGCGGCCGACGGGACCATCCAGGGAGAGCTGGTGGAGGAGGGCACGGGACGCCCCATCGCGGGCGCGCTGGTGGTGCTGATGAACGAGGCCGGCGCGCGATTGACCGCCACGCTTACCGACACGGACGGCCGCTTCGTCCTCCGCGTGAGGAACGCCGGCCGCTACTCGCTCCGCGCCGAGCGGGTGGGGTACGCCACGACGACGTCGCGCACCATCGACCTGGAAGACGGAGCCACGGTCACGCAGCGGCTGACGGCCCGCGTGCGCGGCGTGGAGCTGCAGGGGATCGCGGTGCGCGCCCGCTCCCGTTGCGAGCGCACTCCGGACGCGGGGCCCGCCACGCAGCTGCTGTGGGAGGAGATCCGCAAGGCGCTGGAATCCACCGCGTGGACGCAACAGGAGGGGCTGCACACGTACGTGGTGCGCCACTGGACGCGCGACATGGGCCCGGTCACGCTGCGCATCGCGCGCGAAACCACGCGCATGGACACCACCGCCGCCTCCACGCCGTTCCGCACCGCGCCCGCCGCCGAGCTGCGCGACCGCGGCTGGGTGCAGGCCGAGGACGGCGAAACCGTCTTCTACGGCCCCGACGCCGCCGCGCTGCTCGCCCCCGAGTTCCTGGAAACGCACTGCTTTCGCGCGGTGCCTCACCCCACGGACGCCACCCGTGTGGGGCTGGCCTTTGAGCCCGTGCGCGGACGCGGACGCCCGGACGTGCGCGGCACGCTGTGGGTGGCGCGCGATTCGGCGGCGCTGCGGGAGATGGAGTTCGGCTACACGGGGCTGGAGGGCTCCGCGTACGACCGCCGCATGGGTGGCTGGGTGAACTTCGACCGGCTCGCCAGCGGCGCGTGGATCGTGCGCCGGTGGAACATCCGCACGCCCATGATCCGCGAATCGCGCCCCGGCGGCGCCATCGCCGAGCCGGAGCAGCAGATCGTGGCCTTTCGCGAGGACGGGGCGGAGATCATGGAGGTGCGCCCGCGCGGCGGCGAGGCGCGCATGCTGGGCGTGTTCGGCTCGCTGCGCGGAACGGTGTGGGACAGCACCGCGGCGGCGCCGCTGGCGGGCGCCCTCGTCTTTCTGGAAGGCACGGAGTACACCGCCGCCACCGACAGCACGGGTTCATACGTGATGGATGGCGTGCCGCCGGGCATCTACGGGCTTTCCTTTGCGCACGCGCGGCTGGATTCACTGGGGTACGAGCCGCCCTTCATGGACGCGGCGGTGGCGGAAAGCGCGGTGGGCCAGGCAGCGCTGGCCGTACCGTCCATGGGGCGCATCGTCGCGATGCAGTGCGCGGACAGCGCGGGCGCCGTGCTGTACGGCACGGTGAACAACGCGGCGAACGGCTTTCCGCTTCCCGCCGCCGCGGTGCGGCTGGCATGGCCGGACGATTCCGCGCCGGGCGGCCTGGCGCGCGCGGAGCGCACGACGGACACGCGCGGACGCTATCTGTTCTGCGGGCTCCCCGCCGGGGTGTCGGTGCGCGTTTCCGGCGAGTTCGTCGGCCGGCCGCTCCCCACGGCCACGCTGGCGCTAGCGCAGGACGCGCCACGCGAGCACGCCATCGCCGCGGACGCGCTGGGCCGCATCCAGGTGGGCGGATTCACCATGACGACGGGCGCGCGGGCCCCGGTGCGCGTCTCCGGCCGCCTGACCATGATCAACGGCGCCCCGCTGGCGTCCGGGATGTCGGTGCACCTGGTGCCCATGCGGCTGGCGGAAGGCGACACGGCCAGCCCGCGGCAGGTGCCCGTGCGGGAGAACGGCGAGTTCATCTTCGGCCGCGTGATCCCGGGCGAATACCAGATGGACGTGGTGGATGCCAGCCAGCGCATGCTCAGCCGGCCGCTCGCGGTGGGCGGCGGGGAGTCCATGCAGGTGGATCTGGAGATCGATCCCGCCACCTTCAGCATGGACCCGGTGATCGTCACGGCGCGGCCGCGCATGGGGGTGCTCACCTTCAACCGCGAGCAGATCGTGGCGGAGATGAAGCACTCCACGCATGCGATGGAGATGCTGCGGCGCGTGCGCGAGGTGATCGTAACGCCGTCGCGGTGCGTGGGGCTGCGGGCGGAGATGAACTACTATCGGCCCTACAGCCGGTCCACCCCCTATCGCCCGCTCTGCCGGCCCATGACCATCATCGTGGACGGCGTGCCGCTGGAGCCGCGCGACAACCTGCTGCGCGTGCTTCCGCTGGAGGAGATCGAGTCCATCGAGATCCTGAACCCGCACGCGGCCGCGAGCCGGTATCCAAACAATCCGCTGGGCGTGATGCTGGTGACTACTCGGCGGCCGGCCTCCCGTGCGCCGGCCGCGCCCTGAACGCGGGCCGTTGCGGACCGTCGCGAAAGGGTGGAGATTGAGAGATCATCTGTTTTCGACCCCCTACCGCATGCGTTCGATGAAGATCCTGATCCGCACCGCCCTCGCCGCCGCCGCGTTCGGCGCCTCCCCCGCGCTGGCCCAGGCCGGGGCGGAGCCTGAGCGCCCCCAGTTTCCCACCTGCGCGGAAGTCGGTGCGCTGCGCGTGGCGGTTTCCGTTCCCCCGGGCATGACGCAGGCGGAAACGGCGGCGCGCGTCGACCAGGCCAAGATGTTCCGCGAGGGGACGCAGGTGACGTATATCCCCACGGGCCGCCTTCCCCGCATGCTGAACCAGCGGGAGTTCGGAGAGCGCTTCGACGCGGTGATCGACGGATTTCTGCGGGAAAACCGCTCCGTGGACGGCAGCATGAGCATCATGCTGCAGGTAAACGCGGACGGCGTGGTGGAGCAGGTGACGCCCAACACCGGCAACCGCATGATGGACCGGCGGATGGACCGTCTGTGGCGGGAAGCGCGCTTTGAGCCGCTGGTGCTGGGTGGATGCCGGGCGCGGGCGTGGCTGCAGACGCCGCTCACGTTCAGCAGCGAGTACACGGGCGACTGGAACTCCATGGAGGCGCGGACCACCCCCACGCCGCGCTGATCTCGCCGCTGGTCCCGAGGTGAACGGAATCCCCGGACGATGCCGATGGCGTCGTCCGGGGATTCGTGCGTGGGCGGGCCCTCACCCCGCGTGCTGCGCACGACGACCCTCTCCCACGAACGGATGTGGGAGAGGGAGCACACCCCAGTGCCGTGCGGATCGGAAAGGCTCGTCGCGTCCGACGCCTGTAGGCCCCTCCCCCGGCCCTCCCCGTGCAAACTTCCGCACGGAGAGGGGAGAACTGCGACTCAGCGCGTTCCGGATGGTGCCGCGCGGTCGGAGAGGCCCCCTCTCCCCGGCCCTCTCCCCCGCTCCGCGGGAGAAAGGGAGACCTAAACGCGAGCGGCAGGCACTCGCGGACGGCGCCGTTCGATGCAGTTGAAGCCCCGAACGGCGCGCGAATAGCACCGTGTCGAGGGTTCCCGCTGTTCGAGCGGCGGATTCAGTCGCTGAACGAACTCCGCGCACGCGACGAACTCCGCTTCCCGCGCCCAACCATCCGCCCGCCAACAACCGTCCCCCAGGCTTTTTGGGGGACGGTGGGCCGGTGGTGCCGGCCCGGGTGGGGGCCGCCCTGAACTCCGCCGCGCGGCCGACAATTCCCATCAGCAGAAACGCCGGACAGGCTGCATCCCGGGCATGAAAAGCGCAGCCGCACGCGCGCGATTCCTGCACAGTGCAGAGTTCATGGATCACTCCGCCGCGCCGCTCCCCGTCTACCTGAACCGCGCCTCCGGCTCCGCGCCGGCGGTGCTGGCCGCCGTGCACGCCGATCCGCGCTTCGAGGCGCGCGAACTGGGGCCCGGCGACATCCGCGAGCAGCTTCGCGCCGCCGTCCGCACCGGGATCACGCGCATCGTGGTGGCCGGCGGCGACGGCACCGTGCTCTGCGCGGCGGAGGTGGCCGCGCAGACCGGCGTGGAGCTCGCCGTGCTCCCCGGCGGCACGCTGAACCACTTTTCGCACGACCTGGGACTCCCGGTTCAGGATATGGCCGCGTGCCTGGAGATCGCCGCGACGGGCGTTCCGCGCCGCATGGACCTGGGCGAGGTGAACGGCAACGCCATCCTCAACTCCAGCTCCGTGGGCGCGTACGTCACCTTTGTGCGCACCCGCGAGCGGCTGGAAAAGCGCGGCCTCAGCTACCGCACCGCCAGCGTGATCGGCGCGCTGCGCGTGTGGCGGCATCTGCGCGGCATGCGCGTGGAGATGCGCGTGGGCGAAGGCGAGCGCGCGGAGTGGCGCCGCTACCACTCGCCCATGGTGTACATCGGCATCGGCGAGCGGGACCTGGGGCGGCTTTCCCCGTTCACGCGGCTGCGCGGCGGGCGGCACACGCTGCACGTGATGATCGCGCGGCGGTCGGCGCGCGGGCGCATGGCGGCGCTGGCGTGGTCGGCGCTGCGGCGCGGGCTGGACGCGGCGGCGCGCACGGACAACCTCGACGCGCTTTTGGTGGACGAATGCGTGGTGCACCTGCGCCGCGACCACGTCACCATCGGCATCGACGGCGAACTGGTGAAGGTCAAGGCGCCGCTGCATTACCGGCTGAACCGCGACGCCTTTACCGTGATCGCGCCGCGGTCCGGCGGGCAGTTTTCACCGGCGGAGGGAGGATGAGATGACGGTTCACGCAACGTGGCGGGCCCCGGACAAGGATGTGGACAAGAACCACGACCACCGGCTGCAGGCGAGCGAGCGCAACGACCTTCCCGATTCCGCCTTTGCCCTGCCGCACCAGCGCAAGCTGCCGGTGACGGACGGGGGACACGTTCGCGCGGCGCTGGCGCGCTTTGATCAGGTGGAGGACATCAGCGACGCGGACCGCGAGCTCGCCTTCGCCAACCTGCGCAAGGCGGCGCGGCACTTTGGCGTAGAGGTGGCGGAGGATGAGTGGCGCGACCTCGGCCGCCGTCCGCACACGCGCAACCCGGCCCACGATTGACGAGGCTCCGCGCGCAACTGCGGATGATCTTCGGCGCCGTGCTCCTGGCCGGGTGCGCGGGACGGGCTCCGGCCGCCGCGCCGTCGTCCGCGGTGGACCCGCGCGCCTGCGCCGTGCCGATGACGGAGCAAACGCCGGAAGCGCAGGCGGTGGCGTGCGCGGAGGAGTTCATCGCCCGCAACGGGTACACCGACGCGGAGCCGGACACGGCGCGACTCGCAACGGAGTCCATCGAATGGGGACCGGCGGAAGAGACGCTGAAGAGGCGGCGTGGGTCGCTGGAGAGCCCTGCCGCCGGTGTCTGCGCCGATTCCGCCGGGTACCCATACACGGTCGTCTTCCGCCACCGATCGAGCCAGACCAGCGCCCGCGCCGTGACCATGACCGTGCGCTTTGACGAGATGCGGGTGCAGCACCGCGAGTTCATCCTGGCCAACGTGGCCGAGCGCCGCTTCGGTTGCCGTCCGCTCGATTGATCCCTGCTGGATGATGACAACGGGGCCGCTCGGTGCGACGAGCGGCCCCGCAACGTTGGGGCGCATCAGGATCGGCCGACGCAGGGTGGATTGCGCGGCGGCCGCGGGGCGCTAGGTTGCGGCTGGCAGTCCGTTCATCCACGTCCCCCCGCAGAATGAATCCGCCTCACCTTCGCGCCGCCCAGGTTGCCGACGCCGCCGCCCTCGCCGAGTTCGGGGCCCGCACCTTCTCCGACACGTTCGCGGCAGACAACGATCCGCAGGACATGGCCGCGTACCTGGCCTCGGCGTACACGCCCGAGCGCCTGGCCGAGGAACTGTCCGATCCGTGGATCGTAACGCTGGTGGCGGAACACGAAGGGGCGCTGGTGGCATACGCGCAGGTGGGCCGCGGTCACGCACCCGAGTGCGTGACCGGGGACGAGCCGGTGGAACTGCGGCGCTTTTACGTGGAAAAGGAGTGGCACGGCAGCGGGCTGGCCGCCGGAATGCTGGGCGAGGCCATGCGCGCCGCGGCGTACCTGGGCGGGCGCACCTTCTGGCTGGGCGTGTGGGAGCACAATCCCCGTGCAATGAAGTTCTACACGAAGCACGGCTTCACCGACGTGGGAAGCCACGTGTTTCAGCTGGGCTCGGACGCGCAGACGGACCGCATCATGGCCCGCGCGCTCCCGCCGGAAGTCCTGCAGTAAGTCACACCCGCGCGTCCCGGACGTTGATCTCTCCGGGCGGCTGATTGCGGCGCGAAGATCGGCCGTGACCGATACGGGATGATCCGCGTCGATGAAAACCGCGGCCGGCAGGACACCGGAGTTCGCCTTTCCGGACGCCGGCCGCACGCTCCGTGTGGGCGATCAAGATCGTTTGAAGTCGTGCGCGGCCGGGAGCGTTTCCCGCGCCGTCATCCTGAACCCGAGGCCGCTGCCGGATGTCGAGCCGTGCCGTCGTGAGCGCCGGAATGCTACTCTACCGGCGCGTAGGGCACACGATCGAGGTGTTTCTCGCCCACCCCGGCGGTCCGTTCTGGCGGCACCGCGACGCGGGCGCGTGGACCATTCCCAAGGGCCTGGTGGATGAGGGTGAGCAGCCGCTGCAGGCCGCCATCCGCGAGTTTCGCGAGGAGACGGGGATTGAGCCGGAGCCACCGTTTCTGCCGCTGGGGTTCATCCGCCAGAAGTCGGGAAAGACGGTTCACGCGTGGGGATGGGAGGGCGACGCCGATCCCGCCGCGGTGTTCAGCAACGAGGCAAAGACGGAATGGCCCCGCGGGTCGGGACGCTGGCTCACCTTTCCCGAAGTGGACCGCTGCGGATGGTTTTCGCCGGACGTGGCGCGCCAAAAGCTGAACGAGGCGCAATCCGAACTGGTCGGGCGCCTGGAAGCCAGCCTGGGAACCGCGCGTAAGCAGGCCTGAAGCGCGGCTGGCGGGCTCCCCGGCGGCCACCACCCGGGTTCGCATCACCCACCCACCCTCCCCCAGAACAGATTGGGGGAGGGTTTTTGTCGTCGCCTGGTTCCGTTGTGGGCTCAATCAACGGACGTGAAACCTGGCTTGCACGGACATCTCAAATCCCGGCGTGAGTTCTCCCCTCTCCGTGCGGCTGTTTGCACGGGGAGGGGCCGGGGGAGGGGCCTCCCAGCCGGCTACGAGCGGTACCATGCCCAGGCTATCGTCGCTTTTCATCATGCGGTGAGAAACAGCTTGGGCTCGTGGTGGCAGTGGTAGCAGACGAGCGGGTGCGGCGCGGCGATGCGGGCACCGGGCTTCAGCTGGATCGGGTGGTGGCAGCGCGGGCATGCACCCTCGAACGACATGACCCGATAGCGTCCGCTCCAACTCTTTCCCGTCATCCACGCGCCGATCAGAAACGGCAGCGCGGTCATGAACGGGTCAAAGAGGGTGATGATGAACATGGTGATGGAGCCGCTGATCCACGCCGTCGCGAATATCGCCGTCCTGCGCACGCGCGACCATCCCGTGGCGCGCACGACGGACAGATGGGCCGGCGCATCCGCGTGGCCGGCGAGCACGATGAGGGCGTTGGCGTGTGCAGCAGGTCGGGCGTCCATTACGTCATCTCCGCGCATCGGGGTGGGCCTGCCCGCAGCCTGTCCGGTTCCTGTGGATGGATGATGCACGCGCGCTCCCCGCGGGGACATCGGCAAAGCGGCGACGTTCCGTAAGGCTCTTCCCCACGTCTCGCGCCAATCCTGTCCCGACCGGCGCCAAATGTCAGGACGGCAGGCACTTGCGCGTTAGTCAGCGGCACCGCCCGCGCGGGGCCGGAAGCTTGCGTCCCAGGGGAACGACGCGGCGTGTGGCTGGTATGCTCATTCGCCGTGGCGGAGGATGTCCGGAAGAACGGATGCGAGATGACGAAGCTGTACGCGCTGGACCTTGTGATCGTGCTGGCCGGGGTGATTTTTGCCGCGCTGGTGCTGGATGGAGCGCTGCACCTGTACCGCCGCGCGCGCCTGCGCCGCCGGGGAGGCGGAGCCGTGGGCGTGGTGATTGACCGCGACGCGCGGGTGCTGGGGCGCTACCTGGACCCGTTCGCGCATCCGTGGCGCGCGGCGCGTCTGCACGGGCCGGAGTCGCCGTGGAGCCCGGCCGCGCGCTGGGGCGAGAGCGCGCTCGCGTGGGAGGGGTTCGGTGAAACGGAAGAAGAGGCGTTCATGCACGCCAACCGTCTGCGGCGGCGGCACCTGCAGCTGTTCGGCCTTCTGCAGCCGGGCGAGGACGACGGCCTTGCCGATGACCGAATCCTGGAATCGCCGCCGTACCTCTGAACATAGGGTCTCACGCAGAGGAGCAGAGGCGCAGAGAAAGAAGGTAGAGGCCCGCGGGTATCCCTGAGCGGATGAATCCGCCGCTCAAACGTCGCAAAGCCCCGACTCGCGGCCGCTGTCGCGTCCACGATCGGGGCTTCGACCGCATCCGGATCGACGCCATCGTTCCGTTCGTTCCGCCCAAAGCGTCGTCCTGAGGAGGCGCCGACGGAACACTCTGCCGCGCCGGAACTTGGCGCCGACGAAGGATCTGTCATCCGCCGGTCCAACCGTCCCGTATCCACCGATATCGCCCCGCATTGCGGTGAAGCCCCGAACGGCGCGCGAATGGCGCCGTGTCGGGGCTTTGCGCATTTGGAGCGGCGGATTCATCCGCTCAGGGAGCCTCGCTTCTCCTACTCTCCCCCACGCTCTGCGGCTCTGCGGCTCTGCGGCTCTGCGGCTCTGCGGCTCTGCGGCTCTGCGGCTCTGCGGCTCTGCGTGAGGCCCTTCCCTCAGAACTGCTGCTCGAAGCTCACCCAGAACCGCTCGTACAGCCGCTGCAGAACCGGCCGGCGGCGCCATTCCTCCAGCCGGATCTCGCGCGAACGCTCCAGGTCGCGCTCGAACGTGTCTTCGATCTGCTCCGCGAACCCGCGGTCCAGAATGCCGATCACGCTCTCCTGGTTCAACTCCTTGGAGCGGTTGTCCATGTTGGCCGAGCCCACCACCGACCACACGCTGTCCACCACCAGCGTCTTGGAGTGCATCATGGTGGGCTGGTACTCGTAGATGCGCACGCCCGCCTCCAGCAGTTCGCGGTAGAACGCGTGGCTGGCGTACCGCACGAACGGCGCGTCCGTCAGCCTGCTGGGGAGCAGAAGACGAACGTCCACGCCGGCGCGGGCGCGCTCCACCAGCGTGCGGCGCATGTTCACTTCGGGCAGAAAGTACGAGTTGGTCAGCCAGATGCGGTCCCGGGCGCACGCCAGCGTGAGGATGAAAAAGACGCGCAGCGTGTGCGCCACGCTGGCCGGCGTGCTGGTGACGTGCACGTGGCGCGTGAGTTCCTCCGCGCCGGGCTCGTCGTGCTCGGACGGATAGAACGCCTCGCCCACCAGGATCTCTCCCGTACCGCCGGACCACAGCTGAACGAACGACGACTGAAGGTTGGTGGCCAGGCAGCCGCGCACCTCCACCATCGTATCCCGCCAGTGATCCTCGTCCTGCGCGTCGCCCAGCCACACGTCGCTCACCGCCGCCCCGCCGGTGAACGCGATCTTGCCGTCCACGATGATGGCGCGCCGGTGGTTGCGCTTGTAGAACGCCGTCAGCCGCCCCCAGCGCGCGGGGTTGAAGAAGCGCACGCATCCGCCCGCCTTCTCCAACTCGCGGATGCGCTCCGGCGGCGTGCCGTGCGCGCCGAATCCGTCCAGCATCATGCGAACCTGCACGCCGGCGCGCGCCCGCTCCGTCAGCGCGTCGAACATGCGGTCCGACGCCTTGCCCGGCTCCCAGATGTAGACCATGAAGTTGATGCTGTGCCGCGCGCCCCGGATGGCATCGAGCATGGCGGGAAAGATCTCCACGCCGTTGTTCAGCAGCCGCGCCGAACCGCCCGTCATGGCGGGCGCGTTGACGGCGGAGGTGATGGCCTGCATGAAGCCGTCACTGTCCACCGGCGCGCACTCGGTGACGGTGTAGCGCGCCGGGCGGTTGAGGGCAAAGAACAGGGTGATGAATGCGCTGATGATCGCCATGCCGCCCACCACGGCCAGCAGGGCGACCCACCACGGAATTCCCCACAGCATTCGGGATGATTATCGGATAAGGTGTGCACCGGGCCCGCAGGTACGTTGCGGATGTGCAAACGCCCGGCCGTCTGCACGGCCGGGCGTCGTTTTCCGGATCGGGATGGGGCCCGCGTCAGGGGCGCGGGGTGCGGCTCTCGTACGTGCGCCAGGACAGGGCGGACGCCTCCTGATGCGCGGGGGGCGCGGCGGGGGACGGGGCCGGAGCGTCTCCGGCGCGGCGGTCGCGCACCACCACGGTCTCGATGATCTTGTCGTGGATCATCATCCGGTTCTTGTCCCAGTACACCTGCGCAAAGCCCAGCAGCCCCGTTACCAGCCCGGCGGCGTACCCGCCGAACCGCTCGAACGAGGTCCAGAAGTTCATCGGCTGGCCGTTCAGGCGCAGCACGCGGATGCCCATCATCCGCTTGCCGGGCGTCTGGCCGTTCCACAGCGCCACGAACGCCGTGAAGTAGAGACCCGACCAGCCGAAGCCGATCCCCATCTCGTCCAGAAAGCCCGTGATGCGCGAGACGATGCCGCGGTTCTGCGCCTGCTCCAGCTCCTTGCGCGTTTCGCCCAGCTGCCGGTGCAGGCTGGACTGCTCCGCGCGGAGTTCGCGCAGGCTATCCGCGGCCAGGCGGGAACCGAGGGCCGGACCCAGCGCCTTGACCGCGGCGGTGTCGCCGGCCTGCACGGCGGCTGCATAGGCGGCGGCAAGCGAGTCTACCCGCAGCACCGCCTTTCTGGGTGCGGGCAGCAGCGAATCCACGAGCGCGGCCAGCCAGGGCTTGTCGCCATCCTCGTTGCCCTCCGCCACAATCCCGCGGATCTCCTCGTCCTTGACGCCCGACGCACGCAGGCCGCGGATCACCTCCGGGGCCAGCCGGCGCGCTTCGGCCTCGTCATCCTCCATCAGCAGCCGCGCGATGCCCATCGCCTGCCGGCCCTTGACCGGCACGCCGGACGGGCCCGCGCTGGCGCTGACCAGGGTGGCGTCGGCCGCGCCGTCCAGCATGCCCTTGGCGAAGTCGCGCCCGCGGTTCCACAGGTTGAGGGCGAGGAGAAAGAGAAAGAGCCCGCCCAGGGCGCGAAAGGTTAGGCCCATTCCCCGCCCCATCCACTCCCGCTTGCCGGCCAGGCGCCCTGCGAAGCGGAACGCGACGTACGCGGCGGCCAGCCCCAGCAGCACTCCGCCGCCCGCGTGCACCAGCAGCGACACGGCGGTGAGGTCGATGAGCATGGCCGTAAGGCGGCGCGCGGGGCGGGCCAGCGGCAGGCCCACCAGCGCGGGATTGACGGAAAACGCGTCCGGGTTGATGACGTACGAGGAGTTGCTGCGCATCGTGGGATCGCGAGTACCGGGGCCGAACGGACGAGCACGGCTGCCCCGTACGGAACGGGCGGGCCGCGGGATTCAGAAGGGGAACCCAAAGCTAATGCGGGATTGTACTTGCGTCCAGCGGGACGAGCGTCGTGGCAGAGGAGAGGTTCCGCGCGGCCGGTGTTGGGCGAGCATGAGGCGAGAGGCGGGTTCGGCGCGGCCGCCATCCAGGAGCGAATGAATTCGCCGCTGGAAAAGCACGAAGTCCGCCTGCGCGGACTGTGGCGGCTGCGTCTGGCGTGTCGTGGCGAAGACGGGTGCCGCGGCGGAGTCAGACGGCGGCGGCTTCGAGGGCGGCGAGGCGCCACACGGGGCCGGAGCCGCCGCGGGCCTCGCGCAGCACGCGGAAACCGGCGTTCAGGAGGATGGCGCGCATCTCCGCAGTTGAGTACATGCGGCGGTAGGGCTGGCGCGTCAGGCGCATTCCCGCGTTCAGAAAGCGCATGCGGAAGTGCGCGCGGTTCCAGTCCAGCAGCAGCAGGCGCCCGCCGGTGTGCAGCGCCCGGCGCAGTTCGCGGGCGCCCGCATCGGCGTCCGGCCAGTCGTGCAGGGTGCTGGCGCTCACGACGGTGTGGAACGCGCCCTCCGCCACGGGGAGCGCGGCGGCGCTTCCGGCCGCGAATCCGCCCGCGCCCGCCTTGTCCGCGGCGGCGCGAAGCATCTCGGGCGAAAGGTCTACGCCCACGTACGCATCCACCCGCGCGCCCCAGCCGTACAGCGCGCGCGCCAGGTTCCCCGTTCCGCACCCCACGTCCAGCACGCGGCCAAGCGCCTGCCCCGCCAGCCAGGGACGCAGCAGCGCAAGGCTGTCGTGGTTGTAGCGCGCCCAGCGGCGGTCGTAGCGCGCGGCTGCCGCGTCGTAGTCGCGGCGGACCGGAGATGAAGGAGGCTGCATTCCGCGATCAGAAAAGAATCAGGGTGGATGAAGACGCGGAAGGCTGCGCCGGCGGGAAGTACGGTCTGTCGATGAAGCGCGAGTATCAAATCAAGCCGTCACACCTTCAGTCCGGACACCGGGCCCTGGTCGATGACGCGCGACGGACGACGGCGCCACCATTCATCCAGTACGGTCCTCCGACTTTGCCCAATTGCACTCCGCCCCGCGGCCATGGACCGCGGGGCGGAGGCGGTGTCCGTCAGCGGGCAGTCAGGGCGCGGTGGGCGTGCCGGCCGGGCTGGGCGTGGCGCCCTCTTCCACGACCTGTCCGCCGGCCGTCGGCGGGTTGGTGCCGGTGCCGGCCGTGTCCACCGCGGTGCCCGCCGCGGGCGCCGTGGTTCCCGTCATGCCGCCGCTCATCCCCGCGCTGTCCATGGGCGGGGTGGTGGCGTCCATGCCGGTGGTGGTGCCGGCGGCCGCGCCCGTGGCGCTCATGGTGTCCGCCGCCGCGCCCGTCTCGTTCTCGCTCGCGTCACCGCCGCCGCAGGCCGCCATCAGCAGCGCGGCGAGGGGAAGAACGGTCATCATCCGCATGTTCATCGTACGTCCTCATCCAACGTGAAAGCGTCACCGGCCGCACGGATGGGCCCGTGCGCGTCCGCGCCGCGGGCTCACGCCGGAACCGTGCCGGGCCGCCGCACAGACTCCATCCGCGGCACCGCATCCACCGCGAATCCTGTGCATCCCATCAACAATCACTCACCGGATGTGCGGCGTGGGGCGTCTCGAACTTGAATGCGTTCCCGCGGGTCACGACGCTTCTGTCCTGAGCGCCCGAAAGTTCAAGTACGTCGTTGAGGGCAATTGATGCACTCACCCCACGGGGAATCAATCAACGACGGAGAATGCAGATGGAAGACGTACCTGGACTTCAATGGATCGTTTGGCTGCTTCAGGCCTTGAACGCGATTCACAGGATTGCGCAGCGACGGCGGCCCGCCGGAGCGAAGACCGCCTGACGAACGAAGAGGCCGGGCTCCCGGATCGGGGGCCCGGCCTCGTTCATCAAAGGCCCGCGCGCGGTCAGTTGGTGTTGCGCAGGCCCTCGAGGTTGCGGCGGATGAGCACCGCGGCCAGGTCTCGCGCCCGCGCCGGCGAGAACGCCGGGGAGAGCGGAGCCAGCAGCCGCAGCGGCTGGCGGACGCGCCCGTGCGCCGCGCGAGTCATCAGCACCGGCTCGGCCGGGTCGAGCGCGGCGACGGCCGCCTCGTCGTCGGCGCGCACCACGTTCAGATTTTCGCCGCCGGCCATGCACCGCAGCCGCTCGCCGTAGCGCGGGTCCAGCACCACCGCCGTCAGCGGGCCCTGGCGCAGGCGATCCTCGGCCGCGCGCACGGTGTCGGGGTTGGCCTGCAGCACCACGACGGGAACGCCAGCCGCCTTGGCCGGCGCGTCCAGCAGCGCCACGTGGAACGGCGTGGTCACCACCACGTCCGTTTCGCGCAGCGCGCGCACCAGCGTGTCGCGGCGAAGCGTTTCATCCGCCACCAGACGCTCGGTGCGGAAGCCCCACTGGCCCTGCAGTTCCGTGGTCAGCGCCACCAGATCGTCCTCGGTGCCGTCCACGCACAGGCAGCGCACCGTGGCGCTTCCCGTCCACCGCTTCACCAGGTCGGGAAGCTGCGGCGCCTTGACCTGCATGGCCGCCGCGTCGCCAATGACGCCGGCCAGCCACTCCGCCGTCTCGTTGCTCAGCGGCTCCGCGGCCGGCGCGCCCGCGCCCACCACCACGCCATGGCGGGTGCGGATGTCCACCACGCCCTCGCCGGCCAGCCGGCGGTAGGCGGCGGACACGTAGCGATGGTCCTGCGAAGTGTGGCGCGCGACTTCGCGGATGCTGGGAAGCCGGTCGCCCGGGCGCAGGCGGCCCAGGTACAGCCCGGACGCGATCCCCTGCCGGATGCCTTCCACGAGTTCGCCGCCGTGCGCGCCGCCCAGCAGCACGCGCCGGGCCTCGTCTTCCGTCCAGTCCGCGGCGCGGGTGGGCGCGGCGGGGCGCTCCTCCGCGGGCACGTCCGTGGCGGCAAACATCAGCAGCGTGCCGCGCGAAACGCCGTCGTCCCCGGCCAGCGCCACCACCGAGGCAGCCAGTTCCACCGTTTCGCCGGCGCGCGTCCGCAGTTCCAGGTCCACACCCGCAGGCGCGCCGTCCGTCTTGGCGGCGGCCGCTTCCGCGGCGGACTCGGCGGCGCCGTCCGGCCCCGGAAGGGCGCGGCCGACCACTTCGTCCTCCGCCCAGCCGGTCAGGCGCTCGGCGGCGGCGCTCCACAGCAGCACCGTGCCGTCCACGTCCAGCACCACCCAGGGCACCTGAATGGCCTGCGCCGCTATGCGCAGCGTGTCGGCCGCATCCACCCGCGCGCCCTCGGACGCGCGGCGGGCGGTGATGTCGCGGATGGTCCAGTGCAGCCCGGGGTGTGCGCCCTGCGGCGCAAAGCGGGTCACCCGCACCTCCACCCACAGCGGCTCGGCGCCGCGCGGGGCCAGGCGCATTTCCCACTGCTGGGGGATGGACGAGGTGGCCGTGGTGGACAGGCGGGCGCGGAACTCGGCGCGGCTGTCTTCGGGGACGAAGACGGCCACCGGCTTGCCGCGCAGCAGGTCCGGCCGCACGCCCATCATGGCGCCACCCGCCCGGTTCACGTCGCGGATGGTGCCGCGGATGTCGGTGGCGAGAAGTGCGTCGGCCGCGCCGTCAAACATCTCGCGGTACCACTCGCTGCTCTTTTCCGCCGCCTGCCAGGCGTCCGCCAGCTGGCTCTGGTGCTGCCGCAGGTCCTCTTCCGTCACCCGCAGCTCTTCGATGGCGCACTCGAGTTCCGCGAGTGAGGTCCGCAGCAGCGGCTCCGAAACGGCTCGGCCCGCCTGATCGCGGAGAGCGGCCAGCCGGGTCGACATGACTTCGGCCTGATGCGGATCGGGATGGGTCGACATGGGCTTTCTTGGTACGGGACGACGGTACAGGAGCGGCGAGAACCCCAGGCGCGCTCCCATCAAATGTTTACACGCAGACGCGGGGCCACGCTGTCGACAAATGCCTGACGCGTGCAAGTCGCTGCTACAGATCGGGATCACCCGTTGCGACTGTCTCCCGCAACGGCGGAGACGCATTCCGCGCGCCCTCGCCGGAATTGACAGCGGAGAGGACGAAAACGTTTGGCGCAACAGGAAGGGCGGATGCTGACGCTGATCGAGGGCGGGCGGGTGTACGATCCCGATCCGCGGGGAGTGCAGTCGGTGCTGCTGGCCGATGGGCACGTGAGCAAGGTGGGCGACGTGAACCGGTCCGCGCTGGAGCGGCTGGGGACCGAGTACCAGATCATCAACGCGCGCGGCTGCATCGTGGCGCCGGGGCTCATCGACCCGCACAACCACCTGCTGGGCGGGAGCGGCGAAACGGGGTTCAGCACGCAGACCCCGGAGTTCTTCATCAGCGAAATCGTGCGCTTCGGCATTACCACCGTGGTGGGAACGCTGGGGGTGGACACCACGATGAAGACCATGGCCGGGCTGCTGGCCAAGGTAAAGGCGCTGCGCGAGCAGAAGCTGAACGCGTACTGCTGGACGGGCGGCTACGACGTGCCGCCCAACTCCATTCTGGCCAGCGTGCGCGAAGACATCATGTTCATCGACGAGGTGATCGGCGCGGGCGAGGTGGCGATTTCCGACGAGCGGGCGCTGGCGCCGGACCCGCGCGAGCTGGCGCGCACGGTGACGCACGCGCACATCGGCGGGATGCTGGCGCGCAAGGCGGGGCTCATGCACGTGCACGTGGGCGACCGCGACCGGCGGCTGGCGCCCATCCGCGAGGTGCTGGAGAACTTTGACGTGGAGCCGGACTGGTTCTACCTGACGCACGTGGAGCGCACGGAAAAGCTCATCCGCGAAGCGGCCGCGCTGGCGCAGAAGGGGATGCCCTGCGACGTGGACGTGGTGGAGCGCGAGCTGTACCGGTACCTGCGCTGGTGGAAGTCGCACGGCGGGCCGCCGGAGCTGCTGACCTGCTCGTCGGACGCCAGCATGACCAGCCCGCGCAACGTGTGGGAGCAGATGCGCGACTGCGTGCGCGAGCACGGCCATCCGCTGGAGGAAATTCTGCCCCTGGCCACGCGTAACACGGCCAGAATCCTGAAGCTGAAGAAGAAGGGCGAACTGCGCCGCGGCTGCGTGGGCGACGTGCTGCTGATCGACGAAGCCACGCTGGACATCGTTCACGTGCTGAGCCGGGGGACGTGGATGGTGCGCGACGGCGAGGTGGTGGAGCAGGAAAACTGGCTCAGGGACAGCGACCGCGAGATCCGCCTGCACGGCACCAAGGACGAAGAGGACGAGAGCGAGCCGGGCGGATCGAGCGAAGAAGAAGCTTATCAGAACGAGGAATCGTGACGGGCGGGGGCCCGGCGCGGCAAACGGACGAGGAGAGCGAGATGGCTGACCAGACGGAGCGGGGCATCGAGGGCGAGCACGACACCGAGCGGGACCAGGTTCCGCCGCGGGTGGGGCGGCTGCTGGTGATTGGCGGCGCGGAGGATCCGGTGGAAGGCGAGTGGACGATTCTTCCGCACTTCGTGGAGATGTGCGGCGGCAGGGACGCGCGTATCGTGGTGTGCTCGTCCCCGTCGGGAAAGCCGGAAGAGGTGGCGGACACGTACGAGACGATCTTCAACAAGATCGGTGTGGCCGAGGTGTACGAGGCGCCCATCCGCGACCGGCACGAGGCCGAGGACGAGGCGCTAATCAAGGCGACGCAGCGGGCCACGGGAATCTTCTTTACCGGCGGCGACCAGCTTCGGCTGACGGCGCTCATTTCCGGGACGTCGTTCTGCGAAACGATCCGCGAGCGGCTGTTCGGCGACGGGCTGGTGGTGGGGGGAACGAGCGCCGGCGCGGCGGCCATGAGCGGCGTGATGATCATCGGGGGGCGGCAGGACGGCACGGTGCGGCGCGAGGACGTGAGCCTGGCGCCGGGGCTGGGCTACTGGCGCGACACGGTGGTGGACACGCACTTCAACCAGCGCGGCCGGGTGAGCCGGCTGATGGCGATCTTTGCGCACAACCCCAACGTGATCGGCATCGGCATCGACGAGAACACGGCGGTGGACCTGACGCCGGGCGACCGCTTCACGGTGATCGGCGCGGGCGCGGTGATGGTGTTCAACGGGCGGGTGAGCCACACCAGCGCCCCCGACGCCGCGGACGACGAGACGCTGGCCATCACCGACGCGGTGATCCACACCCTTCCCGCCGGCTACGGCTTCGACCTGCGCAGCAAGCGCCCGCTGCTCCCCGGTGGCGAGACGATTCCTCAGATAGAAAGTGCGTGAGTGCGGGGTGCGTTAGTGCGTGAGTGCGACAGAAGAAGAAAAAGAAGTGCTCAGTGCCCGGTGCCCAGTGCCCGTGGCGGACCTGGCCGGTCGAAGCGCCCGGGAACCCGCACTTGGCACTTCCTTGCTGTTCGCACTAACGCACTCACGCACCCCGCACTCACGCACTTCAGTTGAAACGCCCCCGGCGCGCCAAGCGCGCCGGGGGCGTTTCAACTGCGGCGACGGTCAACCGCCGCTCAGAATCAGGATGCCGGACACGATCTTCCGTGGGTTCGGGGGATCAGCAGCATGCGTGAATGGATGGGGGCCACGGGTCAGAGAGCGACGCCGAGACCGTCTTCCGCTTCGGGCTGCTGACGCCCGCCCGAGGTCATGTAGCCGTTGTAAGACTCGGGGGCCTGGAAGCCGCCCGACGTCATGTAGCCGTTGTCGAACTTGGGCGCGCCGGAGTCGGCGGGGGCGAACGGATCGATCAGATGGTTCATGAGAAGTACCCGGTTGGATGTAGGGGAGAGATGCCGTCGTGACATCTGCGTACATTTTAACCCCTAATCCGCATAAGTCAACTATGTCTCTTTTCAAGACTTGCCTTGAGAGCGCCTGTTTATGCCGATCCTTTCGTCCGCTCGCGTTCCGTGGACGGGCGCAAATGTCCAGCACCCCCCACTTGCGCGCCCCGCAGCCCCGCGGCGCCCCCAAACATGCGCCAGAACACGGCCGGGGAGGATACCGGGACCGCTCCTGTTCCCGGCGCCGGATCGCGGCTGGACCGACGGCGGGACGGGATGATTGGCGGCGTCCGGGCGCATTCGGGGCGGCCACATCCGCGGGGGCCGATGTGGGTGCGCGTCCGCGGCTGTGAGCCCTCACCCCGCGTGCTGCGCACGACGATCCTCTCCCACGAACGGATGTGGGAGAGGGAGCACACCCCAGAATCGTGCGGAGCGGGAAAGTTGATCGCGTCCGAAGTCTCGCGAGGCCCCTCCCCCGGCCCCTCCCCGCTCCCCTCCCGGCCGAAGCAGAAGCGCGGAGAGGGGGGAACAACAACTAAACTCGATCCGGATGGTTCGGTGCGGCTGGAGAGGCCCCCTCTCCCCGGCCCTCTCCCCCGCTCCGCGGGAGAAAGGGAGACCTCAACGCGAGCGGCAGGCACGGCGCGGACAGCGCCGTTCGATGCAGTTGAAGCCCCGAACGGCGCGCGAATAGCGCCGTGTCGGGGGTTGAAACCGCGCCTCGAAACACACGAAGTCCGCCTCCGCGGACTGCGGCCGCAAACCAGTCTGCTCGCCCAAAACGCGGTTGAAGCCCCGAACCGGACGCGCCAGCGGCCGGTGTCGGGGCTTCCCGCTGTTTGAGCGGCGGATTCATCCGCTCCACGTAATTCGCTCGCCCGGCGATCTCCGCCACCCGCACCGAACCATCCGCCCGCCCAACCCTCCCCCAGTCTTTTTTGGGGGAGGGTGGGCCGGTGGTGCCGGCCCGGGTGGGGGCCGCCCGCGAACTCCGCCCACCGCACCTCACCCTCTCCCCCCGCACTTTCGCACTTCCGTACTTCCGTTCCCCTCCCGCACTCCCGCACTTACGCACTCACGCACCCCGCACTCACGCACTTCCGCACTCCCCTTGGCCCACCCCTTGCTGCCCGCGCGGGCGGAACCCACCCCGCCCCGACGCCCGTGCGTCGCCATCAGAACCGAACCGAGACATCGATGCCCGAGAGGATCGACGCCAGCCGCAGGGTCGTGATCGAGAACGTGGAGCCCGAGCTGGACGGCGGCCGCTACGCCGTCAAGCGCGAGGTGGGCGACACCGTGCAGGTGGAGGCCGACATCTTCAAGGAAGGGCACGACGCCCTTTCCGCGGCCGTCTGGTACCGCGCCGAGGACGAGGAAGGCTGGCGCGAGTCGCCCATGAAGTTCTGGGACAACGACCGCTGGCGCGGCTCGTTCACCCCCGACCGCAACTGCCGCTGGTTCTTTACCGTCGTCGCGTGGACGGACGTGTTCGGCACCTGGCAGAGCGACCTGCGCAAGAAGTACGACGCCGGCCAGGAAGTCCTGCTGGAGCTGTTCGAGGGCGCCCAGCTGATCGCCTCGGCCGCCGCGCCGCTGGCCCCCGGCGCCGACCGCGACCGCATGATCGCCTTTCTGGAGGAGATCGTGGGTGACGCGAAGATGGCGTCCGCCGGGCTCATCGAGCGTGACTCGTGGCCGGCGTTCCGCGACGGCGTGGAGGCCGCCGCCGATCTGACGCTGGCCGAGCGCGTGGCCGCGGCGCTGGATCCCGCGCTGCTGGAGCTGATGGCCCGCTATCCCCTGCGGCAGGACCTGACGCGCTACGACCGGGAGCTGCCGATCCAGGTGGACCGCGTGGCCGCCCGCTTCGCCGCGTGGTACGAGCTGTTTCCGCGCTCCATGTCCGACGACGAATCGCGCCACGGCACCTGGGACGACGTCATCGGCAAGCTGCCGTACGTACGCGACATGGGCTTCGACGTGCTGTACTTTCCGCCCATCCACCCCATCGGCCGCAAGTTCCGCAAGGGCAAGAACAACACGCTCAACCCGGGGCCGGACGAGCCGGGCGTACCCTACGCCGTGGGCTCGGAAGAGGGCGGGCACAAGGACGTGCACCCCGAGCTGGGGACCATGGAGGACTTCCGGCGCATGGTGGCCGCCGCGCGCGAGCACGGGCTGGAGATCGCGCTGGACTTCGCCATCCAGGTGTCTCCTGATCACCCGTACGCCAGGGAGCATCCGGGCTGGTTCAACCAGCGGCCGGACGGCACCATCATGTACGCGGAGAATCCGCCCAAGAAGTACCAGGACATCTATCCCCTGAACTTCTACGGGGATGACTGGGAGGCCCAGTGGGCGGAGTGGCGCGACGTAATCCTGCACTGGGCGGAGCAGGGGGTGAAGATCTTTCGCGTCGACAATCCGCACACCAAGCCGGTGCAGTTCTGGGAGTGGATGATCCGCCAGGTTCAGGAGCAGTATCCGGACGTGCTCTTTCTGAGCGAGGCGTTCACGCGGCCCAAGATGATGCGGGCGCTGGCCAAGGCGGGGTTCAGCCAGAGCTACACGTACTTCACGTGGCGCAACTTCAAGGGCGAGATCACGGAGTACTTCACGGAGCTCACGCAGGGGCCCATGAAGGAGTACTTCCGGGGCAACCTGTTCCCCAACACGCCCGACATCAACCCCGAGTTCCTGCAGCGCGGCGGCCGGCCGGCGCACATGATCCGGGCCGTGCTGGCGACCACGCTGTCGTCGGTGTACGGCATCTACAGCGGCTTCGAGCTGTGCGAGGCCACGCCGCTGGCGCCGGGCAAGGAAGAGTACCTGGACAGCGAAAAGTACCAGATCAAGGCGTGGGACTGGGACCGGCCGGGCAACATCCGCCCCCTGATCACGCGGCTCAACCAGGTGCGGCGGCAGAACCGCGCGCTGCAGGAGTACGACAACCTGCGCTTCTATCCTGCGGACAACGACAACATCCTGTTCTACGGCAAGATGACGGAGGACCGGACGTCGATGGTGTTCGTGGCGGTGAACCTGGACCCGTTCGCCGCGCACGAGACCATGCTGCACTTTCCGCTGCCGGACATGGGAATCGGGTGGAACGATCCGTGGGAGGTGGAGGAACTGCTGACCGGCGAGCGCCACTTCTGGCACGGCGGATCGCAGTGGGTGCGGCTGGATCCGGACGCGCCCGCGCGCATGTTCCGCGTGCGCGCGTGGAGAAGCAGCGAGCGGGGATTCGACTATTTCATGGAGCCGACGCTGGTGTAGGAGGGGAAGTGCGTGAGTGCGGGGTGCTGGGTGCGTGAGTGCGACAGAAGGGAAGTGCTCAGTGCTCAGTGCTCAGTGCCCGGTGCGTGATGCGCCGGGTGGAGGTGCGGAGGGCGGAGGGTGGTGCGGCGGCGGAGTGACGCCCTCACCCCGCGTGCTGCGCACGACGACCCTCTCCCACGAACGGATGTGGGAGAGGGAGCACACCCCAGTGCCGTGCGGGTCGGATGGTGCGGCGCGGCGGGGTTCCGTCCGGCGGTTGAAACCGCGCCTCGGAAAACACGAAGTCCGCCTCCGCGGACTGCGGCGGCAGACTCTGTTCTCCGCCCTATGCAGTTGAAGCCCCGAACGGCGCCTGTGGGCGTCGTGTCGGGGCTTCCCGCTTTTGGAGCGGCGGATTCATTCGCTCACTACACTCCGGGCATGGGCGACGGCCCGCGCTCACGCACCTCGTGGCTCTGCGCGCAGAGCCGCGCGAGGCGCTTAGAACCGCAGTTCCAGGCCGATGCCGCGGGCGGTGGTGCTGAGCGAAACGGTGGCGGGGCGGCCGCTGACCGTCACCGGGCTCCACTTCTCGTGCGAAAGGCCGCCCACAAAGGCGCCGACCGCGGCTCCGATGAGGGCGCCCACGCCCACGACGACGGGCGGCGAACCGAGAAAGTCTTCGTCCACGTCGGCGCAGTTGTCGCAGTCGTCGGTGCCTCCCAGCTGGATGACCCCGACGGTGAGCGCGGTGGCGCCCGCTCCGACCAGCGCCCCGATCCCGGCGGCGCGCAGCGTGCCACGTCCGCCGCTCGCGGTTCCGGCGCTGACTTCCAGCCGGGATACGAGGGCCAGCGGAACGACGGTGGACTGCCCGCCCTGCTGGATGGTGACGGAACCGGAGTCCACCGCCAGCAGCGTACCGACGCGAACGGCGTTGCGCCGGCCGCGTGCGCCCGCTTCGGGCGTGGTGGTCTGCGTGACGCGCACCCGCGTGCCGGGAGCGATCGCGGATGCCTCCTGCGCCGCCAGGTCCGCCGCGCCGGCGCACAGCAGGATGAGGACTGCCCAGAGATGTCGCATGAATACCACACGAAAAGGGAGGAAGGAGACGGGAACATACGCCTGTCCGCCGCCCCCGCGACAGACGCCCCCTGCCCCGCCCACTTTCGTACTTTCGTACTTTCGTACTTTCGTACTTTCGTACTTTCGTACTCTCCCGTACTTCCCCGTCCTCGCACTAACGCACCCAGCACCCCGCACTCACGCACTTCCCCCTTCGCCGCGGCCCGCCCCCTGCGTACCGGTCGCACTTTCTTCCGCATCACCCCAGACAGGATCATACCCATGCGCATGCATCGCTGGATTCCGGTGTTCACCCTGGCCGCCGCGCTCTCGGCGGGCGCGTGCAGCCGCGACAACGGCGGCGAGGCCAAGCTGGACTCCAACGACGGGATCGCCCCCGCCGCGGGCAACGCCACCGACGAGGGCCGCACCTCCGGCGGATCGGAAACCGCGCAGGAGCGCACCACCGTCGTGAACGACACCGCGCCCCACCGCCCCGGGGCCCCCAACAACCCTGCCACGGGCCACACACCCTGAGCGGGATCCAAGGTTTGTGCAACACATTTCGCGCGCGTTCCCGATCGGGAACGCGCGCGCTGTCTTGCAGGCACGGCTCTGGCCTACCCGCGCGGCCCTCCGCGGACCGACCCGCGGGCGAGGGAACCAGAACAGAAGGTGTACGTCATGTTGAACGCCGCGCTCCCCCTTCGTTTTCAGCTCCGCGTGCAGGTGCAGGCGCTGGTGAACGCCCTGCGCCGGCCCACCTCGGACGCCAGCAAGCTGCTGCGCCTGTCCTGCGGCGCGCTGGAAACGCTGGAGAAGTCAGACGTGATGGATGCGGAGCTGCGGCAGTCGCTGCTGCGGCTGTGCGCGGACCTGCGGGCCGGCCAGGCCGTGGACCGGCTGCAGCGCGCCGCCCTGCTGGACCGCGCCGCCGCGGCCGTGCACTGGACCCGGGCCGACTTCCGCCCGGCGCACGCGGCGCCGGCGCGCTGACCCGCGGCGGCGCGCGCGCACCGGAATGACGGTGCGCGCGGGGCCCCGTGTTTGCGGGCAGGGCGCGGGGCGCCTATAATCCGCCCGCTTTTCCCGCGGTCCGCCAAGGGCCGCACCGCCATCCCGGCCGGCGCGCGCACGGCGCGCCGGCGCACGAAAACATCACGGAGACCCATGGCCGACGCCGCACGCGGGACCGTTCTCCCCGTCCGCCACCAGCCGCCGCTTCCCCGCGAGCGGATGATCCTGTCCGAGGCGCCCGACGCCGAGGCCATCGAGATGGACGTGGTGATCGTGGGCGCGGGCCCGGCCGGCCTGGCGTGCGCCATCGAACTCGCGCGCCTGGTGCAGAAGGACGGCGAGGCCGGCGGATCGCTGGGCGAAACCCAGATCGCCGTGCTGGACAAGGCATCGGCGCTGGGCGAGCACAACCTGTCGGGCGCGGTGGTGAACCCGCGCGCCTTCCGGGAACTGTTCCCCGAGCTGACCGACGCCGACTTCCCCTTCCGCGATCCGGTGCGCGACGAAGCCGTCTATCTGATGACGGAAACGGGGCACTACCGCATCCCCACGCCGCCCCCCATGCACAACAAGGGGAACTACACGGCGTCCATCTCCGAAATCTGCCGCTGGCTGGGCGACAAGGCCGAGGGGCTGGGGGTGAACATCCTCCCCGGCTTCCCGGTGGACTCGCTGCTGGTGGAGGGGCAGAACGTCCGCGGGGTGCGCACCACGCCGGCCGGCCTCAGCCGCGACGGCAGCGCGGGGCCGGGCTCGGAGCCGCCCACCGACGTCACCGCGCGCGTCACCGTGCTGGCGGAAGGAACGCGCGGGCCGCTGGCCATGGCGTACCGTGAGTGGCAGGGGATCAAGAGCGAAAATCCGCAGATCTTTGCGCTGGGCGTAAAGGAACTGTGGGAAACCAAGGTGCCGCTCGACAAGATCGTCCACACGCTGGGGTGGCCGCTGCCGCGCGACGCCTTTGGCGGAAGCTGGATGTATCCCGTGGAGCCGAACCTGGTGTCCATCGGCCTGGTGGTGGGGCTGGATTACCGGCAGACCACGGTGGACGTGCACCAGATGCTGCAGCGCATGAAGCTGCACCCGCTGTTCCGGAAGTACCTGGAAGGCGGCGAAATGGTGGAGTGGGGCGCCAAGACCATTCCCGAGGGCGGGTTCTACGCCCTGTCGCAGCGCCGCTACGGCGACGGCGTGCTGATGGCCGGCGACACGGCGGGCTTTGTGGACGTGCCCTCGCTGAAGGGAATCCACTACGCCATGCAGAGCGGCATCTACGCGGCGCGCGCCATCTTCGCGGCGCTCCAGAAGGGCGACACCAGCGCCGCGGCACTGGCGCCGTACGATGCCATGGTGGACGGCAGCTACATCCGTGATGATCTGTACAAGAGCCGGAACCAGCGTCTGGCGTTCAAGGACGGCTTCTTCGTGGGCGGCGCCAAGGCGGCGCTGATGACGGTGACGGGCGGGCGCTTTCCCGGCGGCAAGATCACCATGCACGCCGACAACGAGGTGCCGCGCCAGGCCGGGCCGGAGCCGGCGTTCGTTCCGGACGGCAAGCTGACGTTCAGCAAGGTGGACGCGGTGTTCAAGTCGGGGAACGGGACCCGCGACGACATCCCGTCGCACCTGATCGTGGGCAAGGACATTCCGGCGGACGTGGCGCAGCTGTACGTGCACCTGTGCCCGGCCGGCGTGTACGAAATGAACGGCGACCGGCTGCAGGTGAACGCGCCCAACTGCATCGACTGCAAGGCGACGGACGTGATCGGCCCGCGCTGGACGCCGCGCGAGGGCGGCAGCGGCCCGGCGTACAAGAAGATGTAAGCAGGATGCTGGATGGATGACGGACGGGCCGGATGCAATGCGCATCCGGCCCGTCGCTTTTTCCGCCAGAGGCGGAGAATACGGCTGCACGCGGCTGCGGTGAAGGGAGGCCAGGCGTCACGAGAGGCGCGCACGATTGTTTTCATCCGCGACCGTATTTGTCATCCTGAGCGAAGCGCTGCACCGTTGTTTCCGCTGCACCAGACCATGGCGCGCAGTCGAAGGATCTTGCCACGGCATATGCGGGGCGCCCGGCAGGCGGGGATGGCATCAGACTCGAACTGCGGTGCTCGGAGCCGGCCATGTGGCAAGATCCTTCGACTCGCTGCTTGATGTGGAGCAGCCTGAGACCCTGCTTGGCCGCTCGCTCAGGATGACAAAGCGGGGACACATGCGCACCCTTCGCTGTCATCCTGAGCGAAGCGCCGCACCGTTGTTTCCGCTGCACCAGACCATCGCGCAGTCGAAGGATCTTGCCACGGCAGATGCCGGGCGCCCGGCAGGCGGGGATGGCATCAGACTCGAACCGCGGTGCTCGGAGCCGGCCATGTGGCAAGATCCTTCGACTCGCTGCTTGATGTGGGGCAGCCTGAGACCCTGCTTGGCCGCTCGCTCAGGATGACAAAGCGGGGGCACATCCGCACCCTTCGCTGTCATCCTGAGCGAAGCGCCGCACCGTTGTTTCCGCTGCACCAGACCATGGCGCGCAGTCGAAGGATCTTGCCACGGCAGATGCGGGGCGCCCGGCAGCCGGGGATGGCATCAGGCTCGAACCGCGGTGCTCGGAGCCGGCCATGTGGCAAGATCCTTCGACTCGCTGCGTGATGTGGGGCAGCCTGAGACCCTGCTTGACCGCTCGCCCAGGATGACAAAGCGGGGACACATGCGCACCCTTCGCTGTCATCCTGAGCGAAGCGCTGCACCGTTGTTTCCGCTGCACCGGACCATGGCGCGCAGTCGAAGGATCTTGCCACGGCGGATGCGGGGCGCCCGGCAGGCGGGGATGGCATCAGACTCGAACCGCGGTGCTCGGAGCCGGCCATGTGGCAAGATCCTTCGACTCGCTGCATGATGTGGAGCAGCCTGAAACCCCGATTGGCCGCTCGCTCAGGATGACAAAGCGGGGCATATCACGCCCACCCGTTCAACCTCTCTGGTGCACAACTACTACGCCTACATTCTGTCAGGCCCGACGGGGGTGCTGTACACGGGGGTCACGAACGACCTCGTGCGCCGCGTACGCGAGCACCGGGAGAAGCGCGCTCCGGGATTCACCTCGCGGTACGGAGTCGCGCGCCTCGTCTGGTTTGAGCACACGACCGACATCACGGCCGCGCTCGCCCGCGAGAAGCAGATCAAGGGCTGGTCACGGGCAAAGAAGATCGCGCTGATCCGAACCCCAAACCCCGAGTTCCTGGACCTGGCACCCACAATCGGCATCGTCGACGGCGATGATTGAGCGGCGGGTTGGAGCGGCGGCGCGGGTGGGCGCGATGCGTCAGATGAGACGCGTGGAGGAAAGCTGCTCCGCAATCGGTCCGTGGCATGCACTCGTGCCGCGCCGCTCGCCGGGACGTGTGAAGCCGGCGAAACGGCGCGCTCCCTGCGCCGAATCCAACCTGAATCGGGAGGTTTGCGGATGTACAAGCGGCTGATGATCGTGCCCATGATCGCCCTGATGGCGGCGTGCGGCGGTGGCGACGAGACGAGCGACACCGGCGCGGAAGGCACCACCACCGGCGGCTCGGAGGCCACCTCGGCCCCGGCCACCACCACCACCGATCCGTCGATGACGGCGCCCGGCACCGCCCCCACCGGCACCATGTCCGGCGACACCATGGGCATGGGCACCGGCGGCGCGGCGGGCGCGACCGGCGCGGCTCCCAGCACCGGCGGCGCGGCCGGCGCCACCACGGGCGGAACGACGGGCGGCGCCATGGGCGGCACCGGCACCACGAGCGGATCTACCGGCACCACCGGCGGCACCGCGGGAACGACCGGCGGCACCACGGGCGGCACCACCACGCCCTGATCGTCCCGGTCCTGAACGCCTAAACCGCCCCGCGCCATGCTTTGGCGCGGGGCGGTTTCGTTTCTCCTCTCGATGGACACCCGTGCCGCACAGCGCGCGTCCGCCCATCCCACCTTTTTCCCCGCGACCCCCGCGACCCCCGCGACCTCCGCGTGAGGGCGGTTCATCCCGTCACGCGATCGCGATCCGCCCCGCGACGCAACGGAGGCCGGCCGGTGGACCGCGATCAGTCCGCCACGTTGCTTTCGCGCGGGCCGCCCTCCACCACGGGGATGTCTTCGCTGCCGGTGACCAGCACCCGGCGGATCATCTCCGCGCGCTCCAGCGTTTCGCGCGTCTGCTCGTCGTAGCGCACGGCCAGCATGGGCTGGCTGCGGTCGCGCATGCGATCGGCCATGCGCGCGGTGAGGGCGGCGCGCTCTTCCAGCGCGCGGTACGCCGTCCACAGCGCGGCGTCAAGCGCGGCGCTCTGCCCGGCCAGCAGGTTTTCCATCGAGTACGCGTGCCCCACCCGGCAGCGGAACCGCGTAAGCTCGCCGTCCTGCACCTCCCACAGCACGCCGTGGCACTCCGGGCAGGCAAAGGCCGACGGCTCGCCGGCGCGCGGCGTTTCCAGCGCGTCCGGATCCATTTCGGCCACGCGCACCTCGGTTTCGTACAACGCGCGCGACCGGTCGTCCTCAGGTGTCTCCACGGTCTCCCCCGCCTTCTGGATCAGCAGTTGGGCGATCTCGGCGAGCGGCGCCACGTGATCTACGGGCGCGTTGCGGATGGCGCTGGCGGGCATTCCGGAATACAGCGCATCATCCGGGTCCTGCACGAGCGCGAGGCCGCCCCGCTTCTTGACGGCGATCATCCCCGCGCTTCCGTCGTCCAGATTGCCGCTGAGCACCACGGCCATCACCCGGTTGCCGTACGCGCGCGCGGCGCTGCGAAAGAGCGGGTCCACCGCCGGGCGCGACATGTTCTCGCGCGGGCCCCGCACCAGGCGCATGTGCCCGGTTTCAATGATGAGGTGCAGGTCCGGCGGGGCCACGTACACGCGCCCCAGTTCGATGGGCGCCCCATCCACCGCGTGCTCCGCCAGCATTCCTCCGCGGCGCGAAATGATGCGGGGAAGCACGCTGGTGACGTGCGGGGGAAAGTGCACGACCACGAACACGGCCGCGGGAAAGTCGCGGGGCAGCGCTTCGATGAGCGACGACACGGCCTCGACTCCACCCGCCGAGGCGCCGATCACCACAATGTCACGTTCGGCCAAAAGCAGTTCTCCTGAGCGTTCCGATTCACCGGAGTGCTGGGAGCAAGACCCATGCTCCAGCGACACGCACCAGCGCCTCCGTGTGATTGACATTCCCGCGTACTCCGCGCACCTTGCGACGTTGTGCGCTCCCAATCCCCTTCGATGCCACACTAAGTGCCGATCAACGATCCGGGCTCGCCGCCCGGCGGGCTCCCCGTGGTGGCGCTGGTGGCCTCCATGGGCGGGCTGGCGGCGCTTTCGGAGGTGCTGGGCGCCCTTCCCGCGGACTTCGGCGCGGCGGTGGTGGTGCTGCAGCACGTGGAGGCCGGGCGCCTGAGCCTGCTCCCGGAGATCCTTGCCGGACGCACGCCCCTGCGCGTCCGCGCGGCGGTGCACGGCGCCGAGCTGGAGAACGGGCACGTGTACGTGGCGCCCTCCGGCCGCCACCTCTCCATCCTCCGCGGACGCACGCTGGCGCTGGACGAACACGCCCCCGTCAACTTCTCGCGGCCTTCGGCCGATGTACTGCTGTCGTCGCTGGCCGCGGCCGGCGTGCCCATGGTGGCCGTGGTGCTCACCGGGCGCGGATCGGACGGTGCCCGCGGCGCGCTGCACGTGCGCCAAGGCGGCGGTACGGTCCTCGCCTCCGACCAGCAGAGTTCCGTGAGCTATGGAATGCCCGGCGCGGCGGACGCGGCGGGCGCGGTGGACGAAGTGCTTCCCCTGCCGCGGATTGCCCCGCGGCTGGTGGAACTGATTTCTCAACTGGTGCAACCCTACGAATGACCTCGCAGCCCCGGGATCCCTCGTTCGAATCGCTGGTGGACTTTCTGAAGGAAACCCGCGGCTTCGATTTTACTGGATACAAGCGCTCCACGCTCACCCGCCGGGTGGAGCGGCGCATGCTGACGCTGGAAATCGCCACGTACGAAGCGTACCGCGACCACCTGGAACTGCACCCCGAGGAGTACGGGGAGCTGTTCAACACCATCCTCATCAACGTCACCTCGTTCTTTCGCGATCCGGACGCGTGGAGCACGCTGGGCCGGGATTTCCTTCCCGCCCTGCTGCGCGACCGCGGCCCCGAGGCGCCCATCCGCGTGTGGAGCGCCGGGTGCGCCAGTGGCGAGGAGACGTACAGCCTGGTGATGATGCTGGCCGAGGCGCTGGGGGTGGAGGCGTTCCGCGAGCGCGTCAAGGTGTACGCCACCGACCGCGACGACGACGCCCTGGCCCACGCCCGCGCCGCCGTATACGACGCCAAGACGCTGGAAGACCTCCCCGTCGGCTACCGCGAGCGCTACTTCGAGCCGGTGGGCGCGGGCTACGTGTTTCGCGCGGACCTGCGGCGGCAGGTGATCTTCGGCAAGCACGACCTGGTGCACGACGCGCCCATTTCGCACCTGGACCTGCTGGCCTGCCGCAACGTGATGATGTACTTCAACTCCGAAGTACAGGCCAGCATTCTGGCGCGCTTTCACTTTGCCCTCAAGCCCGACGGGCTGCTCTTTCTGGGCAAGGCCGAGATGATGCGCTCGCACGGCGGCCTCTTCATCCCCGCGCACCTGAGTTCGCGCGTGTTCCGCAAGGCGGTGCCGGGAAGCGCGCGCGACCGCCTGCTGCTCATGGGGCGCACCGGAGCCAACGCGCAGGGCTCCGGGGCCCGCGTGCCCCCGGCCTCCGCGGTGGTGGCTCACCAGGTGGCGCTGCGCGACGCGGCGCTCAACGCCGGCCCGGTGGCGCAGCTGGTGGTGGGCGCCGCGGGGCAGCTGCTGCTGGCCAACGACGCCGCGCGCCGCCTGTTCGGCATCGGCCCCGGCGACGTGGGGCGCCCGCTGCACGACCTCAAGGTCTCGTACCGCCCGGTGGAGCTGCGCTCGCGCATCGAGCAGGCGGTGAGCGAACAGCGCTCCATCCTCATCAGCAACGTGGAGCACGCCGCGGGCGACGAAGTGCGCAGCTTTGACGTACAGGTCACCCCGCTGGACAACAGCGACGGCCGGCTGGGCGTATCCATCACCTTCGTGGACGTCACCCGCCACACGCGGCTCAAGGCCGAGGTGGACGAAGCCGGGCAGGCGCTGGAAACGGCGTTCGAGGAGCTTCAAAGCACCAACGAAGAGCTGGAGACCACCAACGAGGAGCTGCAGAGCACCATCGAGGAACTCGAGACCACCAACGAGGAGCTCCAGAGCACCAACGAAGAACTGGAGACGATGAACGAGGAGCTCCAGAGCACCAACGAGGAGCTGGAAACCACCAACGACGAACTGCACCGCCGCACCTCGTCGCTCAATGACGTGAACGCGTACCTGGCCTCGGTGCTCACCAGCCTGCGCGCCGGTGTGGTGGTGGTGGACCGCGACATGCTCGTGCAGGTGTGGAACCGCAGCATGGAAGAGCTGTGGGGGCTGCGCGCCGACGAGGTGAACGGGCAGCCGCTTCTGCACCTGGACATCGGGCTTCCCGTGGAGCAGCTCAAGGCGCCGCTGCGCGCTATTCTGGAGGCTCGCGCGGACTTTCAGGAGTCGGAGCTGGACGCCGTGAACCGGCGCGGGCGACCGGTGCGCTGCCACATTGCCATGTCGCCCCTGCTTTCCAGCGCCGGCGAAATCCGCGGCACGGTGATTCTGCTGGAAGACAGGCCCGCCTCCCCCCCTCCCGCGTAGGCCCGCGTCCATGCCCGACAGCAGCGACCGCTACCACGAACAGGTCCGCCGCTCCCTGGAGCGGCTGGTGGCGCTGCAACGGGAGCTTCCGGATCCGGACGCCGCGGCCGGCGGGCCGCCGGGCGACGTCCGCGAATCGCTCGAAGCGCTGTACACCGCGCTGGAGGAGCTGCACGTGGCGGAAGAGGAGCTCCGCGTGCAGCACGAGCAGCTGGAGCTGGCGCAGGTGGAGGCGGCGCTGGAGCGGCAGCGCTACCTGGAGCTGTTTCACATGGCGCCGGACCCGTACCTGGTGACCACGGTGGACGGCACCATCATGGACGCCAACTACGCGGCGGCGGAACTGGCCGGGATTCCCGCCCACCTCCTGGCGGGCAAGCCGTTCACCACGCTGGTGACGCCGGAGGCGCGGCGAACCTTTCGCTCCGTCCTGTCGCGCGCCGTTCCCCTGGGACGGCTGGACGACTGGGAGGTGCGCGTCCGTCCCCGCGGGGACGGGCCGGCGGTGGACGTGTCGTGCAGCGTAAGCGTGGTCAGCGACGAGCAGGGCAACGCCACCTCGCTGCGATGGATTCTGCGCGACATCAGCGAGCGGCGCCGCGCGGAGCACACGGCGCGCGCCCTGGCCCGCGAAGAAGCCGCCCACGCCGAGGCCGAGGCCGGGCGCGCGCGGCTGCAGGGCGTGCTGGAAAGCATCAGCGACGCCTTCGTGGGCGTGGACTCGTCGTGGAACATCACCTGGGTCAACCGCCGCGCGGCGGAAATGTGGCACCGCTCGCGTGAGCAGCTGCAGGGGCGCGGGCTGTGGCGCGAACTGTCCGCCGCGGTGGGGACGGAGCCGCACACGGCGCTGCTGCGCGCCATGGACACGCGCGAACGGGTGGAGCGCGAAACGCGCTTTCCCATCGGGCGGCGGTGGATCGAACTGCGCGCGTATCCGGCGGAAGAAGGGGGGATGTCCATCTTCTTTCGCGACATCACCACCCGGCGCGAGAACGAGGCCGAGCGGCAGCGGCTGCTGGCCCAAGCGCAGGCCCAGCGCGCGCTGCTGACCACGGCGCTGCACAACATCCCCGGCGGCGTCGTGATCGCGGAGGCGCCGGACGGGCGCATCGTGCTGCACAACGCCGAGGCGGAGCGCATTCTGGCCCATCCGCTGCACCAGGAAGGCGGCCTGACGGACCTTCCGCTGCATTACGGCAACCTGCTCCCCGACGGCTCGCCCGCGCCGGCGGAGGCGTATCCGCTCCCCCGCGCGCTGGCGGGGGAAATGGTGCGCGACGAGGAGTGGATGTACCGCCTGGGGACGGGGGAGATCGCCATCCTGAGGTGCAGCGCCGCCCCGGTGCACGATCCGGACGGCAACGTGGCGGCCGCGGTGTGCACCTTCTTCGACATCACCGAATCGCTCCGCATCGAGCGCACCGACCGCTTTCTGGCCGAGGCGGGCGAGGTGCTGTCGTCGTCGCTGAACGCGTCGGAGGTGGTGCAGCAGCTGGCGCGCGTCTGCGCGGGGACCATCGCGGACTATTCCATCGTCCACCTGGTGGATGAGGAAAAGGGCGTTCGCGCCGCGGGCGTCGCGCACGCCGACCGGACCCGGCAGGAGCTGCTGCTGGGGCTGCTGCGCCGCTTTCCCCACGCGCCCGATCCGGAGGTGCACCCGGTGGTGCAGGCGCTGCGGACGGGCCGGCCGGAGCTGATGTCGTCCGTTGATGAAGGGGTGATGGCGCGCGTGTGCGGCGGGGCGGACCACCGCGAAATGATGCGCGCGCTGGGGCTGTCGTCCGCCATGGTGGTGCCGCTGCGGGCCAAGGACCGGGTGCTGGGGGTCATCAGCCTGGCACGCGGCGGGGGCGCCCCGTACGGCGCGCGCGACCTGGCCGCGGCGGAGGAGCTGGCGCGCCGCGCCGCGCTCGCGCTGGAGAACGCGCGGCTGTACGAGCAGGCGCAGGCCGCCGTGCGCGCGCGCGACGACGTAATGGCCGTGGTGTCGCACGACCTGCGCAACCCCATCAACGCGGTGGTGATGGCGTCGGCGGTGCTGCAGGAGTTCGGCGACACGTCGCGCCTTACGGAGCGCGACCGCAAGCAGCTGGACGTCATTCGCCGCAGCGCCGAGCAGATGAACGCGCTCGTGCAGGACCTGCTGGAGGTGGCGTCGCTGGAAAGCGGGGCGATGGTGATGAACCCGCGGCCGGTGCAGCCGCTGGTCCTGCTGTCCGCCGCGGACGAGATGTTCGCGGGGACGGCGCAGGAGCGCGGGCTGGAGCTCAACTGCATTCGCCCGGACGGGGTGCCCGCCGTGTCGGCGGATTACGGGCGGGTGCTGCAGGTGCTGAGCAACCTGCTGGGGAACGCGCTCAAGTTCACCCCGTCCGGCGGGCGCGTGGAGCTGAGCGCGGTGCGCGTCGCCGGATACGTGCGGTTCTGGGTGACGGACACCGGCCCGGGCATTGAGCGCGACCACCTGCCGCGCCTGTTTGACCGGTTCTGGCAGGCGCGCCGGGGGCACGGGGCCGGCGCGGGGCTGGGGCTGTCGATCGCGCGCTCCATCGTGGAGGCGCACGGGGGGCAGATCTGGGCGGAAAGCACGCCCGGCGAGGGCACCACGTTCCACTTTACGCTCCCCGTGGCGCAGCCGGGGGAGTAGACGGCGCGCGGATTCAGGGACGGCGCCCGGGCGGACCGGCATCACCGGCGCACCGGCCGGGCGAAGATCGGTGCCGGATGACCCCGGCGCGGCAGGCGCGCTTCAGGGCGGCCCCCACCCGGGCTCGTACTACTCGCCCACCCTCCCCCAAAAAAGACTGGGGGAGGGTTGGGGCGGGCGGATGGTTCAGCGCGGAGAGCGGAATTGGCGTGGCGCCCAGAGTATCCTGAGCGAATGAATCCGCCGCTCCAACAGCGGGAAGCCCCGACACGGCGCTATTCGCGCGCCGTTCGGGGCTTCAACTGCATCAGGGGGATGGTCCGGTGCATCACGGACGGTTGGACCGGCGGATGGTAGATCCTTCGTCGGCGCCAACCATCAGCGCGGCAGAGAGTTCCGTCGGCGCCTCCTCAGGATGACATGGTGGTGAGCGGGACGGCACGTGTCGCCCGATGCCGGTGGATAGCGGCCGATGTCGGTGGTTGGCCCGGTGGATGGCGGCGGGTACCGGCGGATGGCGGTGCCGGGATCCCGGACGCAGTTGAAGCCCCGGGCGTGGACGCGACAGCGGGCATGAGCCGGGGGTTCCCGCTGTTTGAGCGGCGGATTCATTCGCTCAACGAGGCCGGGGACGCGCGCGCCGATCCTCCATCGCGCCGATCCGTCATCGCGCCGATCCGTCATCGCGCCGATCCTCCATCGCGCCGATCCTCCATCGCCCCGATCCGTCATCGCGCCGATCCGTCATCGCGCCGATCCGTCATCAACCCTCGCCGGCGGGCGGACTCCCGTGGCTGCGTGCCGAACCCGCCGCGGCGCTGAGGTCTCCCTTCCCCCAGGGGTTTTTGGGGGAAGGGCCGGGGATGGGGGCCTCTCTCCGCCCGCGCCGCCCCGTCCGCGACGAACAACACCGGTGTGTGCTCCCTCCCCACATCCGTTCGTGGGAGAGGGTCGTCGCGCGCAGCGCGCGCGGTGAGGGGCCCCAAGATGTTTCCCGGCACGCGGATGAGCTTCCCGCGGACGGGCCGCGCACGCCGTTCACTTTCCCCGCATCCGCAACAGTTGACGCCACACCGCGCGATCTGTCTAACTTGTTGCGCGGCAACGAGGAACAGATTATCATTCCGTTCTTGCCATCCTCTTCCCCTCTGATGCTGGACCGAGCGCGGAAACGTCACCGCGCCGGCACACTCATGTGGCGACCCGCACGTGACCAACACGACCAGCTCCCCCGCGGAGCCGCGCTCCCCGCAGCAGCGCACGCAGGAAATCGTACAGCGCGCACGCGACATCATTGACCGAACCCGCGACCTGATCCGCCGCACCCAGAGCACGCTGGCCGAGCAGGAGCGCGACACGCCTCCGTCCGGCGAGTAGGGCCGGGCCGGCACATAAAGCACCATCACGGGCGGGGGGGGGGGGGGGGGGGCCCCCCCCCCCCCCCCGGGTTTTTTCTAGGGGGCCCGGGGCGGGGCCGGGCGGCGCGGGGGGGTTTGGCGGGCAAAGGGATAAAAAATATAGAGGGGGCGGGGGGGGC